>JAZGFO010000243.1:0-10199 GCA_036479655.1 Saprospiraceae bacterium | reverse complement strand
AACTTACTTATATACGTAACAAATATATAATTTAATTCCACATTTTTGCCCTTTTGTGTTCTTTTCCTGAATCATAACCTAACAAACTGGGCTCTTTATATCTTGTAGATATGTGTCATTAAGGAACTGAAAGTTGTCAATAGATGATCTCAATATGAAAACATTTTGTGTCTTTGACAATGTGAAACGAATTGTAGCTAAAAGAACTGTTAAAGAATCCTGGGAGAAACACCCAGAAACAAAGGAATACCTTCAGATATGGTACGAAACTGTACGAAGTGCCAAATGGGTTAAGCCAAACCGAAGGTAAAGAAGCAGAACTTTTAATGTATTGATAGAGATTTATGAAGAAGAGCATTATAAAATTGATGCACCAGATCCAATAGTTGCAATTAGAATTAGAATGGAAGAACTCAATTTAAAACAAAAAGATCTCGTTGGAATCGTAGGATCAAAAGGTATTGTTTCGGAAGTGTTAAATAGAAAAAGAAAATTAACCGTCAAAATGATAAGAAGATTGTCTGAAAAATTAAACCTAACACATTCCACACTATCCAAGAATACAAACTGAACTGAAAACGACACATATTATTGTGTATGACATTTGCTCCCCTACGTCGAGCCACTGCATACACTGAGACGATTCCTATTAGTTATATCTGTATAGAGTCTAATGCCTGCCCCAACAACAGAGTCTGTCTTAGCCCACAACTGCTCTTAGTCTTACTCCAAAGAAATAAGAACCTGTCCTCTATTCGATTTTTTTTTATATTCTGGACCAAATATCATGAAAAGTCTATTTCTTAACTATTCTTTTTACAGATCTTACATTGTTTTCGTTTACAATTTCTAATATATAAACACCTGAATTAAGGGCCTTGGTATCAAGAGAATAGCTGTATCCCATTACCTGTTGACTAAAAATAGTATTTCCTGACAAGGAGTTTAATTTTACGGTTTTTATCTTGGTCTTAGTCTCAACAAATAAATAATCACTTACAGGATTTGGAAATAAAGTAATGTCCTTATCATCTATATCCTCCGTGCCAGAAATTATTACCAAAACGACATCTTCAACTAAATCAGTATCGACAATACTAATTGTTCCTGAAAAATCTACAAATCCGGACTTTGTAACTGTATAATCCAGCCCTTCTTCTGGAATAAGATTTCCAATTACTACTTGACCATCATTGTCGGTATCAAAAGTATTGGACTTAAATGTAATTGTTGCTTCTGATAATGGATTTATGCCATCAGTAACATTAAACGTTAGGGCATAGGTTGATACTGATGTTGTGGACAATTGAATAATCTGACTATAATCGGATGTATTGCCTGCAAAATCTGTGGCTCTTACAGAAATATTGAAATTTGTATTAGGAGATAATCCTGCAATTTTATAGTTTGGATTATTGACAAAGTCTACATAAAAACCATTCATATATACCTTATAACCATCAACACCCACATTGTCCGTAGAGTTGTCCCAAGAAAAAGTAAGGCTATTGTTTGATGCCGAAACGTCTGTTAAGTTTTGTGGGACTGTTGGTGGTATTGTGTCAACATCTACTATCTCCGTATTGTTGATATAATCTACAAGAGCTCTATATTTATGTGCAATTGCTATATCATCACCTATATATTCTTTAGCTCCCCAAGCTCCACCATCTCCAAATTTTCCAGAATGTGTATAATGCCAAAACTCGTCCAAATAAAGAGAAAGACTATCTAAATACCTTGTGTACAAACCATACATAGCAGGATCCCTATTTATGCCTATAGCATTGGTAGTAATATGTTGACCACCTTCGTATGAGATCAATTTAAAATTTCTTCCTAATTCAGATTCTAACGTATTCAAATATTCTCTTGTTTCTCTTGTATTGTCTACTCTCATATCTATACCTTCATTAATACTAGCAATGATTTCTTCATGCGTTCCAACTCCATTTACTGCACTTCCAAAATATGGTGCAGGGCTAAAAGCTGTTGGGTAGATATTTTTTGGATTGTGCAATGGATTATTATAGATTTCTAAATGTTGAAAAATTTGATAAGTAGGACTTACTCCTTGGTAAGCGTCCATTTTGATAATTTTTGGATTATTGGATCCAAAAACTTCATCCATTTGCTCAAAAACCCTAATTGCAGCCCAAGCATGAAATCTTGAATATGACTTCCAATCTTCATTAGCTGGTCCTGTAAATTCTGGATCTAAGTTGAGTGCATGCCCTTCTATAAGTGCATATGTAGCTTGAGCAAACGACCAATTCCATGTTTCGTTAGAATATTCTATATAGATTTTCAAGTTTGATTTTAATGGCTCACAAGTTGCGACTCCTCCAAGTGTGATAAAGTCATTGCGAGTCATCTCTGATAGGTTTTCAAAAGCAGCGTCTTCTAAGTCTATATCCTGCATATCTACCCCCGTTTTAATCAATATTGCTAATTTTCTTACATAGTGGTTATTCTCTTTTTCAAATCCGTTTCTATCAATTACTTTATGAGGTACACATATCCAGATGTCTCTATTCATTTTATTGCTAAAGTCTATTAACCATTCAAATGCAACTTCTTTTTGATTGATATCCGTTTTCATATTTCTATCCAACCAATGTGACACATTTGAATTATTAACTTGTCCCCAATCCATAAATCTAAAACCACTATATATACCCACTTCATTTAGTAGTTCTGTTCTCCAAGGGTTTTCTTCTGTAACTAATTTATGGCTAGTTTTAAATGGGTCAGCACTATCACCACCCCATTCTACATCCCAAAAATTTGTTCCAATTGTCATTTTTTGTTCTATGTTTCCTATTGAGACAGCTAACTCTTCACTAAATTCTGAAAAATTTCCTGCAGCATCTTTAGATTTTATTGACACTGCATATGTACTTTCTGACTCTAATCCCGGTATCGCATATTTGTTATTGCTGGTTGCTCCCAGAGCAACACCGTCTAAATATACAATGTATCCCGTTACTGCAATATTGTCAGCAGATTGATCCCAAGAAAATCCTATGGTTGTTGCGTTTTGATAATCTAATTTTAAATTGCTCGGTGTTGAAGGTTCACTTGTGTCCATTGGATTAGTAATTATTTCAATTTCGTCACTGTTATCAGAGATGTTATCAGAAAAATCTTTAGCATTAATATAAAAATTATAGACCATTCCTGGAATTAAATTTGCAACATAAAAATTCGTACTTTTTGTAGTTCCAATACTTACATCATCTTGAAAAACCTCGTATTCTAACACCTCTACATTATCTGTAGATAGACCCCATTTCAATTTTGTACTTGTACCAGTAATATGACTTGCAGTAAGGCTGCTCGGACTCGTTGGTGCTATTATATCCGATTTGATACTCAAGGGATAAGCGTGCGTTACAAAGTCAACATTAGACCAAGGAATCGGATCAACTATCGTATCTAACAACAAGCTCCAATTAGAGTTGTCATTAGAAGCCCAAACCTCAAATTGTGTTATAATTGAGTATGCGGGGTTAATAAGCTCAATACTATCTGGCAGTATTGCATTTCCATCTCCTAAATCCAATATAATATTTTTCTGTAATTGAGGGTCTGTAATATTGCCATAATAAAAATGAGAAGATTCGTCAATAACTCCATCATAAACACTTAACCTTGCCCACGATGGGTCAGCCCCAAGAACCGTTTCGCCATTAGCATTATTGGCTGGTATCAATGAATTGAGGTGAGGGTTAGGATAATCAATACCATCAGCATACCAATTTATTTCTTGGATTTTATAATTTTCACAACCAAGAACCCTAAAACTTAGGTATCTGTACGTTTGCGCATTAGTATTAATAGAGGTCATCAACATCAAACAGATTGGTATTAAAAATCCTCTTATTATTATATTAATTTTCATAGCTAAGTTTTATTGTTAAAACAAGGTGTATATACAGGTTACAAAGCTAATAAAATATTTGTTTTGTAATTATTTTTAGATATAAAACTATTTTTTTTATCAATATTACTGTAGATCCATGCAACATTTATTAATATTATACGTCTTTAGTTTTGAACCTTAAAAATATACACTCAATATACAAGATTATCCTATGAAGCATTTATTATCCTTAGCATTGGGTTTACTAATTATCTGTAATTCTTATGGTCAAAATACTTTAACAGGAGAAGTAGTTGATGATACACAAAAACCAATTTTTTTTGCAACAATTGCGCTTTACAATCAGACAAATGATAAAATGATTAAAGCTGTGTCATCAGATGACAATGGAGCGTTTACAATTAGTAATATAAAAGCCGGCGAATACTATATCCAATGTAATATGCTTGGTTATAAAGAATTAAAAATTGATGATATAAAAATAGGTACATCAACAAAACCATTGCTACTTACACTTGAAACTGATGCTGCCATATTATCAACAGTAGAGATTACAAGCAGATTACCCCTACTCGAACAAAAAGCAGATAAGTTAATAGTAAATGTTGAAAACAATATGACTAATACCAATGGATCATTGCTCGATGTTATGAAAAAGGTGCCAGGTATGATAGTAATCAATGATAGATTATCAATGGCAGGTGCTGGATCTCCAACAATATTATTAAACGGAAAAAGCACTCAGTATGTAGATATTCAAGCATTGCTGAGAGATATGCCTGGCGATAACATCAAAAAAGTGGAAATTATTCATCAGCCGGGGGCAGAATATGAAGCTTCGGGAAGTGGTCCAATTATTAACATAATTCTTAAAAAAAATGTACTTTTTGGTACCAATGGAGCAATATCTATTGGCGTCGGAAAAGGAGAATTGTGGGATTACACTACAGGAATCAACTTAAGCCATTATGCTGGTAATATTAATATTACTGGAGGTTTAGGATATAGTCAAAACGCATATCTTGAACGATTGTACATCAAAAGAAAATTGAGTGGAATAAATTCTAATGTTGATGGAGAATATATTCAAAACAACAATGAAGAGGCTACACCAACAACTTATAGGGCCAATGTTAGAATCGATTGGGATGTAACTCCAAAACATCGAATAGGAGTCGAGACTAAATATTTTGATAATAATAATGAAAGAGTGGCAAATAGTAATACCAATATTCAATTGTTAAATAACAATGATTATAAACTAAGTACTATTAATGATCTGTCAAGTAGTTGGCAATATGCTAATATCAATCCTTATTATATTTTTGAAATTGATACTTTAGGACAAAAATTAGAGTTTGATGCCAATTTTGCAAAATTTTCTCGACAGGGTAATAATACTCTGGCAATAACTAATATGGGTAATAATGAATTTGAATCTTTTAGATATAATCAACCTGGGTTAAATAATATTTTTGCTACAGCTTTAGACTATGTAAAACCAATAAATAAGGTATTTGACCTTAAAGTAGGAGTAAAATATAGTCAAGCATCATTGGACAATAATTCAATATCTGAACAGTTAGACAATAATGGCACTTGGCAAAACAATATAAGTCAAAGTAATCATTATCTATTTGCTGAAGACATCTATGCAGGCTATGGAAAATTAGAATTTACTTCAAATGGCTGGTCAGGAACTGCTGGTCTTCGATATGAAGTAAGTAAATCTATTGGTAATTCAATAACCTTAGATTCCATATTAACTAGAGATATAAAACAGCTATTCCCTAGTTTTTCAATATCAAAAAAATTAGGCGTTTTGACCCCTACTGTTTCTTATAGTTATAGAATTGATAGGCCACGATATTCCTCACTTAATCCATTTGTATATTATTTAGATCCATTTACTTATACCATTGGAAACCCCAACCTTAGGCCAGAACTGACCCATAGTGCAAAATTTACATTGAGCTACGGAGGGCAACCATTTTTTAATGTAGAATATAGAAAATCTAAAGATGCTATCGTAGAGATTACACGCCAAGAACCTAATAATGAACAAGCATCAAAATCAGAATTAAACTTTGATAATCAAAACATATTTAACACTTCACTATTTTTTCCTTTATCATTTGTGCCTGGTCTTGATGGATATGCAGGAGTAATTTTGGCACACAACGAATTTGATTCTCCTTTTGACGGTGCCGTTTTTAGTGTGAAAAGATGGAGTTATACCGCTGTGGCACAAGCTAATTTTAAATTACCTGGAGATATAAATAGTGAAATAAGTGGTTGGTATGCAAGTGGTCAACAAGAAGGTATAATGGATGCTGAATATCTATATGGTGTAAGTCTTGGAGTATCAAAAAAGCTATTGAATAATAAGGCTAAAATTAGTCTTGGAGTAGAAGATTTATTTAATAGATTTTTTCATGCAAAAGTTAAACATCAACAAGACCTAAATATAATTTCTGAATGGCAAGCTCCTGTAGTAAGTGCTAAATTTACTTACAAATTTGGAAATCAACATTTAAAATCTAAATCTAAAAAAACTAGTAGTGCTTCTGATGTATTAAAAAGAGCACAGTAAACTCTTAGGGTTGGTTTTTTTAACGCAGTTCTTTGTAACTTTTATTTCAAAACTATTGTTGTATAAAATAGTATATAATTACAATAATATGATGGATAATATATTGCCAGAAAACAGTTCTGTACTTTCAGAGGATGATTTATATTTAGCGATAAAAGAACGAGTCGCATATCTGTTAGAATACAAACCTGATTTGTTGATGAGTTACTTATATAGGCTGGACGTGCTAGAAGTTAAGATTAACGAAGTGTTAGCACCAAATTCATTAGTGCCTCCAATAGATGGTTTAGCATCATTAATACTATCTCGTCAAAAAGAAAGAATGGAGACAAAAAAGAGATTTAAATCACCTCCACCTTTACCTGGTTGGGAATATTAATAAAGTCTTAGATCTTATAGAAATGAAACTTTATAAAAGCCAAGGTATTGTCTTTAGGTCAACCAAATATGGAGAGTCCAGTCTTATTCTTGATATATTAATGAGAGAAAAAGGTCTGCGATCATTCATTGTAGGAGGTGTACGAAAATCTAAGTCAAAAAACAGTGCCGCTCAATACCAACATCTAAATATATTAGATATTGTAGCTTACGATAAAGAAGACAAATTAGCAAGAATTAAAGAGTGCAACATGAGTTTTTATTATCAAAACCTACCCTTTGATATTGTGAGATCTTCTATTGGTCTATTTATATTAGAGGTCTGTAAAAATGCTATTAAAGAACGTGAATCAAATATTAAATTATATGACTTTATTTATAATAATCTCCTTTTACTTGACCAATTAGATATTAGTAGGTTGGGTCTCTTTCCAATAAAATTTATGCTAGACCTAAGTCGGCATATAGGATTTGAACCTCATAATAATTATACGCTCAAAACGCCTTACTTTGATCTCTATAATGGAAAATTTACATCTCATATAAATGAACAATATATGGCTGATATTGACAGTAGTAAAGCACTTTCGCTTATCAATTCCACACCGCTCGAATTATTATCAATTGGTGATTTTTCTAAGCCCTTGCGCAATAAATTGACAGACGATCTTATAATATTTTATAGGTTACATATCGATCAATTTAGATCCTTGAAAACATTAGAAGTATTAAGGAGTATTTTTTAGATATAAATTACTAAAAAGTATTGTTGATTATTTTCCAATATAAGTGGTTTTATTTTATATTTTTACACGTTATTAGATAAATGTTAAACTGTTAACAACAATAGATAAATTAATTATGCAATATAATACAGAAGTGGAAGCAGTAGATGGATTAGCGAAATCATACCAAGCTTTAAAATCAGAAATTGCAAAAGTGATTGTTGGTCAAGACGATGTTGTGAAAACTGTAATTTTATCTTTATTTGGTAATGGTCATAGCTTATTAGTAGGTGTGCCGGGACTCGCCAAAACTTTACTTGTGAGTACTATTTCGGAAGTATTGGACTTAGAGTTTAAACGTATTCAATTTACACCGGATCTAATGCCATCAGATATTATAGGGGCAGAAATTTTAGATGATAAAAGAGCTTTCAAATTTGTAAAAGGACCTTTATTTTCTAATATTGTGCTTGCAGATGAGATCAATCGTACACCCCCAAAAACTCAAGCTGCACTACTTGAAGCCATGCAAGAAAAATCAGTAACAATTAACGGTGTTAGACATGTGTTGCCTAAGCCATTCTTCGTATTGGCTACCCAAAACCCTATTGAACAAGAGGGTACTTACCCTCTTCCAGAGGCTCAGTTAGATAGGTTTATGTTTAATATTCCATTGGATTACCCATCTTATGAAGAAGAAGTAGCAGTTGTAAAAAATACGACAAGTAACCGAGAAGTAAAACTTAATACCATATTAACTGGTGATGAAATATTATACTTTCAAAAACTAATAAGAAAAATTCCAATTTCGGATAATGTACTCGAATATGCAGTATCATTAGCTAGTAAGACAAGACCAAATACGGCAATGGCTACTTCAGAAATAAATCAATATATTAGTTGGGGAGCAGGACCAAGAGCATCTCAATATTTAGTTTTGGGTGCTAAATGTCATGCTGCAATATCCGGAAAGTATTCTCCAGATATTTCTGATGTCAAAGCAATTGCTAATTATGTATTACGCCATAGAATTGTTGTCAATTATAAAGCTGAAGCCGAAGGGATTTCAGAAGAAAATATCATAAATAACCTACTATAATAAATACAATGTATAAATCTTTAATATTTATTTTTGCAATTACACTTAGTGCTTTTTCTTCTTGTAACCATAAAACAACTAGTGCCATTGACGCTCCTCAAAAAGAAAAAAAAGTATTAATTGAACCAGATATTCCTGTTGAAATATCTGGAGAGATTATTGATAAAACAAGTGGTGCCAATGCTGATAACATCGTATTGGACGGAAAACCTGATGATTGTCATGGTGTACGAAAAACCATTTCTTTTATAGAAAACACTAAAGGAGAAATATTGATGATAGGCGATATATACGTCATCTCATTGAATGGTGGTACTACTAAATATATGCCTTGTGAAATTAGTAAAAAATACCAAAAAGAAGGTCTGCAAGTAACTTTTGGTGGAGAAGTATTAGAAATTTTTTCCAATGAACGTTTAATTGCTACACCTTTCAGATTATCACAAATGGTAAGAACGGTAAATTAATACTACCAACACTTTTTTGTTGTTGTTTTTGAAATAACTGAAAGTTATTAACGATATGCCAGAGCATAATCAAAATTCTATAAGCCTTAATAAATATATCAGCGATCATGGTATTTGCTCAAGACGTGAAGCTACTAAAATGATTGCTGACGGAAGAGTAACTATAAATGAAAAGCCTACAAAACCAGGAAACCGTGTAGCACAAAATGATGTTGTAAAAATTGATGGTAAAAAACTTAAGACTCGTCCAAACACTATATATATAGCATTTAATAAGCCTGTAGGTATCGTATGTACAACCGACATGAAGGAGAAAAAAAATATTATCTCCTATATTAATCATAAAGAAAGGTTGTTTCCTATTGGACGATTAGATAAGCCTTCGCAGGGACTTATTTTTTTGACAAATGATGGTAATATTGTAAATAAAATCCTCCGTGCTGGTAACAATCATGAAAAAACCTATCGTGTAGCTGTAGATCGATATGTTGACGATCAGTTTTTGTCCAAAATGTCGAATGGAATTCCTATCTTAGGTACTATTACTAAAAAGTGTAAAGTAAGACAACTCAGTGAATCTTCTTTTGAAATCATTCTAACACAAGGACTCAACAGACAGATCCGAAGAATGTGTGAATACTTAGGCTATAATGTTACTAAACTAAAAAGGACTCAGATAATGAATGTCAGTTTAGGAAAACTGAAAATTGGACAATCAAGAGCATTAACAAGTAAAGAAATGTCCGAAATTAATCATATGATTGGCTCTTCCTCAAAAACTAAAGAAGCTTCTTTTGATAAGGGCAGAAAAAAAGGATATTCTGCCAGAAAAAAGAAATATTAGCTATCTTTAGTTTGATAAAAATAGCTCACAAAACTATATTTACACCAACTACTGGAGCAAGATAATCTGCAACAGCAGTATGTGTTTTGAGCAATATACCAACATATGGTTTAGCACGGTTTTTTATAGTAGCAATATAGACACCTGAGAGTATTTTGGTGTATAATGTTTTATCTTTTACAATAGGATATGGTAGATAAAATCCTA
>JAZGFO010000242.1:0-2665 GCA_036479655.1 Saprospiraceae bacterium | reverse complement strand
AATTTTGAGCAATTTCATTTATTTTATTAGGATCTATTGCTAATGCTAAGCATTGTGTTGGATTATCTTTTGTTGCAATTGGAAAATCTATAATCATTTTTTCTCCAGAAGGAACTACAACCGATTCTCCCGGTAAAAATTTAAAAGTAGGTAAGCCTTTTAAATGCATAACCTTTTTGCCCGTCAACATACTAGCTATTATTGTTGTGTCAAATTTTAATGCAATTTTTTCTGCAACTTTATGGGTTTCAAATATATGCAATTCCGAATACTGGGAATTATAACTACTTTGATTTTCAATCAAAGTAGTTAAGTTTCTTTGCGAGTAATGATGTGACAATAATTTTGACATTCACAATAATACTGGTTATTGTGTGAAATGCGAAACAAAATGATAGATATGTTCAAGTTTATCATAAATATGTTCTTTAATTGTTGGTATGTTTTTAATAAAATTGTGATATAAATAGAGGAAACCGAAAATCTACAATAGAGTAGGCAATACTAATTAAAGATAATAAAATGAGTTATTCAAAACCAAAATTTAAAGAAAAGTATGGTAATTTTATCAATGGCAAGTTTGCTGATCCCGTTGGTGGACAGTATTTTGATAATACTTCACCGATTGACAATTCATTGATTGCAAAGTATGCAAGATCACAAAAAGAAGATGTTGACAATGCCGTAGCAGCCGCAAATGCAGCAAAAGATGCTTGGGGGAATACTTCTGTTACTGAAAGAGCAGCATTGCTCAATAAAGTTGCAGATATAATAGAAGCGAATTTAGAAGAATTTGCATTAGTAGAGACTTGTGATAATGGTAAACCGATTAGAGAAACATTGAATGCGGATGTTCCATTATCTATTGACCATTGGCGTTACTTTGCAGCGGTTATTAGAGCAGAAGAAGGTTCTGCTTCAGAATTGGATGCCAATACACTTTCAATGAATATTAAGGAGCCACTTGGTGTGATAGGTCAAATTATTCCATGGAATTTTCCACTTTTAATGTTGTCTTGGAAATTACCACCAGCATTAGCAGCAGGAAACTGTGTGGTTTTAAAACCTGCAGAACAAACACCATCAACTGCAACATTATTATTAGAAAAAATTGCAGATGTGTTTCCTCCAGGTGTAATTAATGTAATTCACGGTTTTGGGCCAGAAGCAGGTAAACCTTTAGCTTCCCATTCAGGCGTAGATAAAGTTGCTTTTACAGGAGAAACAACAACAGGACAGTTGATTATGCAATACGCATCTAAAAACTTGAACCCTGTAACAATGGAATTAGGTGGTAAATCGCCAAATATTTTTTTTAACTCTGTAATGGATCATGATGATGCCTACTTAGATAAAGCAATTGAAGGAGCTGTATTGTTTGCTTTCAATCAAGGAGAAGTTTGTACTTGCCCATCAAGATTATTAGTACAAGAAGATATATATGATGCATTTATGGAAAGGGTAATTGCTCGTACAAAAGCAGCAGTTCAAGCCAATCCTTATGACGTTACTACAATGGTTGGAGCACAAGCATCAAATGACCAATACGAGAAAATTCTTTCTTACATTAAAATAGGAAAAGAAGAAGGAGCAAAAGTACTTGCAGGTGGTGCAGCTTGCAAATTAGAAGGGGATTTAGCAAATGGTTTTTATATCCAACCAACAATATTGGAAGGTCATAATAAAATGCGCGTATTCCAAGAGGAGATTTTTGGACCTGTTCTTTCTGTTACTAAATTTAAAGATGAAGCTGAAGCAATAGAAATTGCAAATGACACATTATATGGATTAGGAGCAGGAGTATGGACTAGAGATGCACATCAATTATATCAAATTCCAAGAGCTATAAAAGCTGGTCGAGTTTGGGTAAATTGTTATCATGCATATCCTGCTCATGCGCCATTTGGAGGATATAAAAAATCTGGATTTGGTCGTGAAAATCATTTAATGATGATGAACCATTATCGTCAAACTAAAAACATGTTGATTTCTTATGATAAAAATAAATTAGGCTTCTTTTAGAAGATGATTTGAAGTGAAGGTTGGCTAGAGTATAGTCAGCCTTTTTTATTATTGTCAGCCAACAATTGGAAAAGTTTTTACTTTTATAGATTACCAACACATATCAATTAAGTAATAATATTAAAATTAATAAAAATGACTCTACAAAGAGTAGCAATAACAGACAAAGCAATTGAACTGTTAGATAAGGTAAAAGAAAAACATGGAAGTGATTTAATTTTCCATCAAAGTGGTGGTTGTTGTGATGGATCTGCACCTATGATTTTTGAGGCAGGAGATATGTATTTGGATGATAGTGATATTTTACTTGGACAATTAGAAGGTGTTAAATATTATATGAATATTGATCAATTTGAATATTGGAAACATACCCATTTAACAATTGATGCTACCGTAGGAAGAGGGTCGAGTTTTTCTCTTGAGATTCCATTTGGGTATCGGTTTATTATCCAATCAAGGTTGTTGACAGAGGAAGAAAACGATATCTTTAATAAGTGAGTAATAATAAATACTTCTTTTTTATTCCGTTATGATTCTATTTAATCATTGTGTTTTTTTTAATATCTTCTACAATTTGATGCAGCATATTAAATGATTCTCGTACTTTAGCCTTTGGAATAATAATATGAATTATGTCTGAAAA
>JAZGFO010000241.1:0-5334 GCA_036479655.1 Saprospiraceae bacterium | reverse complement strand
GCTGAAATCATCAAAAGTGAAAATAGCATCATTCCTAATAATTTATTTTTGTACTCTAAAAGTGCGCTCATAGTAATTATTCATTTTATTAATAGATTGAGTATTCAAAATAGTATTATTTGACAGATTTACATCTTTGGATATTATATTTAAGTGTGTTGTTATATTGTTATTTACCGTTGTGGTTATACTTTGTCGTCCATCTTTATGGTCATTGATCATAATCCAAGGTTCTGCCTCAAAATCAAATAATCTATGTGGGTTTCGCAATACTGTATTGTTAGATATTACACAATTGTCTGCTCCAAAAAGTGCAATACCATGGGGATGGTCTGTAACAACCAGATTATGATCTACAACCCAGTCTTTTTCAAAACCGTCAAAACATACAAGGCCTTGCACAATTTTTGATCTTAATGGCATTTTGGTATCTAAACAGCTAATCATAATATTGTGAGATAATCGAATGTCTTTTAGTGGTGCATCAAATGTCCACGACTGAAACAAGTCATCATGATTGCCATCTTTATCATAATAATCATCAATGGTTGCATTGGTCAAAAAATTGTAATTAAATTGATTATATGATCCTATATTGCGAATAGCATCTCCCGAAAACCTATCGACATGATTATAGTTGATAATATTTTTATCTCCTTCAATTTTTATCCCGTGAAATACATTTCGAAATAGATTTTGCTCAATAACTATATGAGAACCTTGCACTTTTATTCCTTTTGTTGCATTGGATTTCCATTTCATTTTATCCCATTCATCTGCATTTTCAATTGATTGTACAATATTATTATGAAAACCAATATGAGTACATTTACTATCAATAATTACAGCATATGTTTTATCTCTAAATGTCGACAAACTGCTTATGGTCAGTCCACTTATATCAATATGATGACCATCTATAACTTTTATGGACGAAAATTTTGGTGTATGCCCTACCATTCCAAATATATTATAATTAGAACCTTCGAATATCACATCACCATATGCTCCGTTTTTAAAAATCACAACATCCTTATGTCCAATTTTTTTTTCACTTACTAATTGTTTCCATGATCGATAAGGATTGGTTTTGCTACCATCACTCTCGGCACGAAAATTAGGATCTACATATATCCTTGGGTTAGAATTATTATATACATTCAATCCAAATTCAATACATCCAAATTGTGTACCATCATTAACTTCAACTACAACAATATCATTTTCAGAAAAATTTTCTGGGGCATCAATAATAATAACAGCTCTACCCTCTTTAGTCTTAACAATTGAAACATATTTTGGCCCTTTTTTCTTCTTTATTTCTAATTTCGATAAGTCATTAGCAACTGCCGATAAAAAAACATAAGACCGAGTACCAGAACAGACCTTTTGATCTTGGATAGGAGATATTAAAATCCCATCACAATCACTTTGAAATGTACCAATATCCTCATTTATTTTTTTTGAGCTGCAAGAATAACAAAGGAAAATAACTACTAAAAACAGAAAACTATTTTTCATACTAAAACCGCTTTATACTATATGTACTAATCTCCCAATCATCAGTTCTAAAAGGAAAAGCTGGATATCCAAAGCTATTTTTCAAATTGGCTGGCTCAGGGTTATCTTGCCAACTATATCTTACTGCTACTGGTTTTGACACTTTATCACAATATATTTTCACTGTATTATTTTTTATTATTTCCGCTTTTGCCCAATGAAATATTTTATCTTCTCCAGCTATTGAAAACCCAAAAACTTCATCATTATTATCGACTACAATTAGTTTTTTGCCGACATCAGAAAATTTAATTTCTATCGTTTTGCGACATTTCTTCATCTTCTTATATGTAGGTCCTTTATATGTTACAGCTTGATTATAGACTGTATTTAACGCAGCGTTAGAGAGTCTTTTACTGACTTCTTGCTTGTTGGTCGGATGAATATTATCACCTTCGCCAAGATCAATAGCCGTTATCATAGCAGTATTGTCTAATGCTAGTGCCATTGCTTGAGCTTCTCGTAATTCTGCCCATTCACTTTTTAAGGGGTGTTCTACTTGAGGTTTAAAATTTGCTAACTGCACGAATAAGAACGGTAAATCTGGTTGATTCCATTGTTTTCGCCAATCTTCAATCATCATTGGAAATAGAGACCTATATTCAAATGCACGATAAGAGTTTGATTCTCCTTGATACCAAATAACTCCTTTTATTGGAAAAGTCGTTATAGGGGCTATCATTCCATTAAATAGGCATGACGGATAGTTATTTGGACCAAAAGCACTCTGTGGCATCGGAGTTTCAACAATCATACCTGAGTGATATCTCCAATCACCACTTAGTTTGATTTTTTCTTCACCAATCTTTAAAAACATTTTTTCGGGTGTTCCACAGATACCGCCACCACCAATATAATCTTCTACTCTGATCACGATTGTGTTAATACCAAGAAGAAAAACAGATTTGTCGATATTGTAATTCCTGTCTTTGTTATATCTATTATAGGTCTGCCCTACTTCTACACCATTAATCCAAGTGATATCAGTATCATCAATCGGACCTAACGACAACAATGCATCGTCAATTTCTGCTACTGAAAAATCTTTTGAAAACCAAACTACTCCATCTTTTTCATGTAGCGATTCATCTTCAGAATCTTCCCACACAGTAGGGAGTCTCATAGTATCCCAAGAAGAGTAATCACTATATTTGTCTGCCCATAAATAAGTAGAATCACGAATTCCTTTGTCTTCGGAATAAAATTGAGACATCCATTTATTAAATTTTTCATCTCCACTTTTTTTTGCTTTTTCAAAATCAATACCTACCATAGCATCAACATCTCCCTTAAAAAACGGTATTTCGCTTATTTTTTCTCCACTTGTCCATGCTTCTACAATCGTCCCACCAAAATTATTACCTATCAATCCGATTGGTTTATTTAATGCATTCATCAAGTCTCTTCCAAAAAAATATCCAACTGCAGAAAACTGAGGTATAGTAGTAGGTGTACAATTTAACCATTTCCCCCCATCAAGATCTTCATTAGGTGTGCCTGCCAAAGTTCTCGGAACATCAAATATTCGCAATTTAGGATAATTGGCATCAGCAATTTCTTCTTTTGAATTCATTGCCCCTTCGACAAACCATTCCATATTAGATTGACCTCCACATAACCATATATCGCCATATATTACATTGCTTAATAATATTTGATTTTCTATATCACCAACAACCGAAACAATTATATCTCCTTCGTAACCACACGCACGACTATCTGTTACAATCTTCCAACTACCACTGCGATCAGAAACACCATTATATATTTTATCCCCAATTACAATTTTGATACTATCCAATGGATTGGCGCTCCCCAAAAAAGGAATTTTTGCTTCACACTGTAACATCATATTATCAGCAAAAATACGATCCAAAGACAATTGAGCAAAAGAAAATTGAGCAATGAAAAAGCATAAAATCAAAGGCATTAAAACACTACAAGTATTTTTCATATATAATTATTCAAGTAAAAAGAATCTCTTTTTTAATCTTCACCAGCATGACTACCAAGTGTTGCCAAGATACCACCGTCAACATATAAAATATGACCATTTACAAAATCAGATGCTTTAGATGCTAAAAATATAGCAGCGCCTTGTAATTCTTTAGGATCACCCCATCTACGAGCAGGAGTACGCTTGACAATAAATTCGTTAAACGGATGTCCATCTACTCTTATTGGAGCGGTCTGATCAGTAGCAAAATATCCTGGCCCAAGACCATTGGTTTGGATATTAAATTTTGCCCATTCGTCAGCCATTTCTTTAGTTAACATTTTTAGTCCGCCTTTTGCTGCTGCGTAAGCACTTACAGTATTTCTTGACACCTCACTCATCATTGAGCACATATTGATAACTTTACCACCTCCTCTAGCTATCATGCCAGGGACAATCGTCTTAGAAACTATAAATGGGGATACTAAATCTACTGTCAATACTTCTTTAAAATCATCAACTGCCATTTCTAATATTGGGGTACGTTTAATGATTGCAGCATTGTTGACCAAGATATCTATTGGACCAACTTCCTCTTCCATTTTTTTTACATTTGCTATCACAGCAGATTCGTCAGTAACATCAAATTTGTACCAATGGACATCGACACCTTGCTCTTTGTACTTTATAGCAGATTTTTCCAACCTTCCACTTGAGCGACCATTAATAATAATTGTTGCCCCAGCTTTTGCCAATCCAACTGCTATAGCCATTCCAAGGCCTTGAGCTCCACCACTTATAAAAGCAATTTTCCCCTTAAGGTCAAATAAATTATTCATATAATGTCTATTTTAATTCAGTGATTTTGACCTTATCCATATCTCCGTAATCTAAATTTTCTCCTGCCATTCCCCATATAAATGTATAACTACCAGTAGCAGCACCAGAATGAATAGACCATGATGGAGATATCGCAGCATGATGGTTGTGTAGCCATAAATGCCTTGTCTCTTGTGGTTCTCCCATCAAATGACAAACAGCTTCTTTTTCGTCAAGATCAAAATAAAAATATACTTCACTTCTTCTATTGTGAACGTGGGCAGGCATGGTATTCCAAACACTTCCTTTTTTCATTTCTGTCATTCCCATTTGCAATTGACAAGTTGTCACGACACTATTTACCAATAATTTATTGATTTGTCTTTCGTTAGAGTTTTCTTGACTACCGAGGTGTACTATTTCAGCATCTGCTAATGTCACTAACTTTGATGGATAAGTCTTATGTGCTGGAGTAGAATTGATATAAAAAACTGCTGGATTATTTGCATCATCACTACTAAACATTACATCCTTAGTCCCTCTGCCTAAATAAAGAGCTTCTTTCTTTTTCATATGATAAGAGGTTCCATCAGCAACCACCGTACCACTACCACCAACATTTATCACTCCAATTTCTCGTCTTTCTAAAAAGTAATCAGACTTTAAAAAATCAATAGTTTCTAATTTTAATGTACTAGATGTTGGGACTGCGCCCATTGTTATATATCTATCAATCAAAGAATATATCAGATTAATCTCTCCCGCTTTCATAAGCGTAGTTATTGCAAATTCTTTTCTTAATCTAGTAGTATCATAGCCTTTCACATCGTCAGGATGAGCGGCATATCTTAGTTCGTAATTCATATAAGTTGGTTAATTTTATTTATTAAATTTTATTTATTTTTTTTAAGAGAAGAATCTCTAATTACTAATGTTGTATCTAATATCACGCTTTTGTATGTTCTCACTTCTTCTTTTTCAACAATTGCTTCAATACAAGCATTTGCAGCAAAAAATCC
>JAZGFO010000240.1:0-24422 GCA_036479655.1 Saprospiraceae bacterium | reverse complement strand
AACTATCAATAACCGCATTGCCAAAAAGAACGCCATTACAATCCGTACAAACTTGGCTATCCGTATTGAAATTTGGATCGGTTGGTTCTAAACAGATACCACAACTATCCAATACTGCTGTTCCATTTATCTCTCCCGCACAGTCAAGGCAAGATTGGTCTATAAGGTCGTCACAAAAATCATCCCAATCGTCTTCGACAGTAGTAATTGGCCAGACATAGTTAGCAATGATAATATTTTTCACCCAACCGGAGGATGCTTCACCATTGGCGGGTCCAGTTATATTATCTTGAAAAAAAACAATAAGATTGTCAGGATTCTGAACAAGGTATAATGGACTTGCAGAGTCATCGTAACTTGTAAAAAATGTACCATTTACATAAACGTTTACTAAGCCCGCACAATTTCTTGTGATGGTAAATTGATATAAATCTACCGTATTGAAAAAGCCAGGAGTTCCGATATTGCCATTAGGATAAAAATTTAAAGTGCCACTTAATAAGTAAATCCCCGCATCTATACCCGTGTTGAAATTAATCAATCTATTATATCCAGTAACATTATCTAATTGAAACGTAAATTGGATAGAATAATCACAAGTAATAAAAGACTCGTTATTAAATTGTAATCCAGCATCTTCGTAGAAATAATATCCGTCAACCTCAAATTCATTGGGGCAGGTAGTAGATGGGACCGTAAAAGAACCAAAATAACCATCATCTCCGGAAGGATTACTTAATGGAATCAGATCCGAATGTAGGTTTGTTTCCTCAGAAAAATCATCACTTAAAGGGTAATATAACTCCTGGGCTCCTCCTTCATTCGCTAATGAAAAAAGAATCACAATAATCCCAAAATACAATTGTTTTAAACTTATATTCAATGTTAATATATATTTATACTATTAATTTCACAGGAGAAATAATTTCTTTTAAAGAATCTTTGATATTAAAAGAACTAAACTCTGCCTAATAGGACAAATTTAAGGTCATTAATGCTGTCCGACAAATCAAAATTGATATTCGTAATAAAGAGTTTTATATTCGTAATATCGAACATTGTTTTATATTCAAAATCATTGAAATTAATAGTGTCACCTCATAATTTCATAATATCAAAACTATTATTTTTCAAGCCATTTCGAAACTATTACTTTTCGTCTAAACGAGATCGGTATATTTGTATCACATGAAAGTAAAAGGTTGCTACCTACTCTTTTTATAATATGTCGCTTATTCACAATATACGATTGGTGTGATCGAGTGAATAAATCCGGTGATAAGATGTCTTGATAATGTTTTAAATTCTTTAAGGTTAAGATCTTGTTATTTAAGGTGTGTATCATCGTATAAGCACCATCCGACTGCATGTACTTAATGTCTTTTATAGGAATGAAGAATGTTTTATTTAAAGTTTTGACCACTAGTTTTTGGTCTTTTTCTTTTCTGTTAGACTCCATATTGGCCAGTAATAAATCAAGTTCATTCGTCTTTTGGATAGAAAGCTTAACTTTATTAATTGCATTTAATAATTCATCTGGATCGATGGGTTTAAGAATATAATCTAATGCATTATACTTAAACGCAGTAATCGCATGATCATTATAGGCTGTGATAAATACGAGTTCGAATTCAGGATTGGGTATCATTCTCAAAAGATCAAACCCCGTTCCATCTTCCAATTCAATATCCAAGAATAACAAATCAGGTTTTAGCTTTATAACAAGCTCTTTTCCCATAGTAACGGACCCTGCTTCTCCTATTATTATATAATCCACAGCGAGTAGATCAAGTAATTTCCTGATTGTAATTCTAACATTCGGTTCATCGTCTATGATAACAATTCTGAGCATAATTATAGTTTAAGTGTAAAAGCTACTTTTGTTCCGGTTCCATTCTCCAATAAAGGCATAATAGTAAATGATTTTTCTTCTGATAGATTTCGCAATTTAAGTCTTCTGAAAAATATATCAGTAGCATGCTCTCTACTTTCATCTTTCATTTTACTTTGATAACCAACTCCATCATCCATTATTTCAAAGCAAATGTGATTATTACATTTTGATATATTAATGTTTAGATTTCCCTTTTCCTTTTTCGCTTTTAGCCCATGTTCAATAGCATTCTCTACGAAAGGTTGCAACAACATTGGGGGGATACTAATCGATAATAGGTCTAGACCACTTTTAATCTTAATTTTATAATCAAACCTCCCTTCGTATCTCATTTGCTGAGTTTCTATATAATTCTCCAAAGATTCTAAATCTTCCTCTAGGCTGATTAAAGATTTACTGGTAAATTCAAAATTTTGTCTAATTAGTTTTGCAAATTTTGATAATGATTTGGACGACTGCAAAATGTCGTCATCAAGTAGCCTTTTTTGGATCGAAGTGAGGGCATTAAATATAAAATGTGGATTCATCTGAGCTCTTAATATTCGTTGTTCTAAAACTAGTTTTTCATGTTTCTCTTTGATATATTTCATTTTTATTCTTTGATACAAAAGACCTCCTGCTAATAAGAACAAACCTATTATTGACAAAAATATAATTTGGTTCTTTCTATTATCTTTCTTTTCTTGTATAAGTTCTTTTTTACTTGAAACTAAAGTATAGTGATCCTCTACCTGTTTCACTATTTCTGCTTCTTTCTGTTTTTCTAAGGATTGTTGTGTCTCTTTTCTTTGCTTTTCATAAAGAGGTAACTTTCTTGAGTAGTTGACAGCTACGTCTCTATTTATCACCTTATCTATAGAAATAGAATCCAGTAAAACATCCAATATTTCTATTTGTATTAATAAGTTGTTAGTTATAGTTTCTATGACAATAGCTTCATTATATAGAGATATACTTTCATCAACATTCTTATTCTTCAGGTAAAACATCCCAAGGTTTCTTTGTGAATTGCTAGTCTTGGGTCTGTTAATTCTATCATACTCAACCGCTTTCAGATAGTATTCTAGAGCCAATACATTGTTCTTCATTTCTTCATAGACGTAACCAATGTTATTATATGTTCCGCCAATATCTTCATTGTCCTTGGTCTCTTGTTTTATCAATATACTTTTCTCCAGGTATGCTATCGATTTATTATAATTTCCAAGTTTGAACATTACGTATGATAAAGAATTTAGCGCTGCATCTTGGTTCCGTTTATCGTCAATGTCTATAAATATCTTCAACGCTTTATTTATTTGGCTATCGCCAACTTCAAGTTTATCTAGGTAAGTATTGGCATTACCTAAGATATTGTAAGAAATTGCAACATTTTTTTTAAGCCCAATGCTTTCAAATATATTAAGTGCCTTTTCTGCGTTTAAGATTGCCAAAAAATATTCTTTATTTTTGATCAAATAATTAGCTTTCTCATTGTACAGAAGCCCATTTGTCGTAATCGAAAAATCAGGATTACTATTTAACAAACTATCTATTCTCCTAATTCCTTCATTAGCATTTTTAGAATCTAGTACAAAAGAAAGCAATACTTCGTTAGACAATGGTTTCACAGGAGCCCTCTCATCACAATTGCTTAATAACAATGCTAATATAAATAATAAGCTACAATATTTCATGAGTCATAATTAACCCTATTAAATATTCAGGGTATGGAAAAGTGTCAGGATTAACAAGCACATCGTTGGTGCTCTTAGTCGGAATCTGAGCAAAAACGAATTGGCTAATAAACAAGAATATGGATAGCGAAAAACTATAGATATGCAAACTTTTAATCACAACAATATGTTTTTAATAATGAAAAGAAAAGGATGACTTGCTATGATGCAAATATATTCTATTTCTATCAATATTTAAGTAAATAAAATCACTAAAAGTTAAGTTTGTAACTTACTAGATAATCACCAACAGTATTTAACTCTTTCTGAGTTCCTTCAATCTAAGACCATTTTGTATACACATTTCTTTTTCTATGTTGTTATTTTCATACTGTAAATGGAATCAAAAAAGTGAAGATTTTGTGGACGACCACTATTTTAGACAGACGCCACTTCAAAATATCAATTTGATGGGTGATAAACGAAAGACTACCTTTATAGGCTCTACCGTTGACAATATAACAAACGTCCCTACAATATTTTTTAATTAATCATCAACTTTTACTAAAACATTCTTGATATTATATCTATTTGTTTCAATTCACTTTGGGATAAGTGATAGGTATTCTTATGAGAAGTAGCTTGAGATTTTTTAGTTCCTTTTGTTGTCTTTACTATTTTTAGTTTTCCGTCTTTTCCGTAGGATATTTCTTTGCCAATGATGTTATTGTAATCAATATGATCTAATCGGTATTCAACGAGTCTTTTGATTAAAATCTGATTTTCTAAATGCCAGAGTGCGGTATGATATGCTATAGGATCTTGTATATCTTTTAATATTTGTGCATCAATATTTGGATAGTATTTATCTAAGAAATTTTTATGTGTGAGAATTGAAGTTAGTTCGTTTCCAAATTTCAATTTCATTCTCGATGCTACCACTTCTTCAACATTTCTTGTGATATATATGATTTTAAGATCAGGATAAGTCGCTCTTATGTATGGTATCAATAGATTGGCTCTTACTGCTTTTATCAATCTTTTATCTGAGTGCCTTTTATAGTTGTATCGATTGACCCATTTGTTGCTGACATTACCTGACAATATATTATAGATGTCCCTTTTTTCCTTTTGAGTCGGAAATTGAGGATCTATATAATGTCTTGACACATAACCAGACCACTCTTTGACATCGTCTTCATTGAATGGTTCAAATATAACTCTATACTTATTATCACTATTGATAGACTCCATCAAAAACGTAGTGCCACTTCTAGCAGAACCAATTATTAATATCGTATTAAATATATCATTATTGGATTCATAGGCAAATAGGTTTATTGCTTTTGCTCTTATTCTGTGTACCAATTTGTGGGTATAAAGTAATAACTTATTCATATTCCCATATTTTATCGTATAGACTTATAAGCTTTCTTGCTATTACCGGATTACTATAATTATCAATTGCATGCTGTCTAATTTTTTTATTATCGAAAGTATTATAATTAGCTATCATACACTCCATACCATCCGACAAATCTGATACAGTTCGTTCTACTTTGATTCCACAATGAGCAGCGACAGTATCTTCTGGCCCTCCACAAGAGGTGAATACAACAGGCAATCCACAACTCATAGCTTCCACCACTGTGACACCAAAAGTTTCTAACTCACTAAATGAGACATAGGCATGACAGGATTGATATATTTCGGGGGTTTTATCATTGGTTAATCTGCCATAAAACACTGTACTACCTTCAATTCCAAGTTTAGCAATTAGTGCTTTCATAGCCGTTTCCATCTCACCATAACCAACAAAGTGAAATTCTTTATTCTCCATATCCAATTGATCAAAAGCTTCAATCATTTCTAAGAGACCTTTACGTCTATCAAAGCTGCCTACATATAAAAATTTAAACTTATTGTCATCTCTCAAACCAAGAGTAAATACTTGTGTATCTATCAAATTGGGAATCAATATTACATTATTTTTACAATAATGTAAGTCCAAATACTTTTTCAATACTTCTCCGACAGCAATAACTTTATTTGCTTTTTGAAGCACATTTTTCAAGAGCGGTTTTTTCCAACTTTGGATCGTATCGTTTAGCACTGTTGTATCATGGATTGTTGTTACATGAGGTATTGATCTTTTATCAGCTATATGCTGAGCAGAAAAAGAAGACATATAACTGTGACTATGGATAAGATCAACTGGTGAATCATTATTGATACGGTCAAAAGCTTTGAGGTATTGTCTACTTTTCATATCTATCAATAGGTTAGCCCTTAATGGCAATATTTTTGCTCCCACCTCAACGATTGTAAATCCCCTACGCTCAGACTTTATAAAATAGCTTCTAATACTTCTCTCTAATAATAACACCGTAACATGATAATGCTTAGCTAATTCTGCCGCTTGGTTTTCTACAAATACACCATAAGTAGGTCTGTTTTTAGTAGGAAACCAAAGGGAAATAATCACAATATGTCGTTTGCTAACACTCATTTATCTAATGTACACTTAATTGTCCACTGTAATATATATTGTCTCCGTTTATATTACTTATGGTAGGATGAGTACCAATCCATAAACCATCATTAATAATCGTAAAACCAGACTTTAAAAATATATCTTTCATTTTTAAAACTGCGTAATTGTTATCAAAAATCCATAATTTTATATAGCGTGCCATATCTTTAAGTACAATGCTTTTCAATGCTTTGACATGTGCTATATTATCATTATCGCTATTAGAATCCAGAAAATAAGAAACTGGCCAAAAAGCAAATTCTTTAGAGATTCTTACCATTGACAATGCTTTTATATTTTTGAAATTATCATAGGTTACAAACAAAACAAACTCTTCTATTTCAGGATGATTTACAAATCTCCAATTAATTATTTCACTACTTATCTGTGGATAAATAATATCTGGATTATTGGTAGAGATAGACAACATGAAAGCTTGTAAAGAATGATAATCAAATGTATTTACATCTACTATTTGGTGATTATCACATATATGCTTGGGTGTTCTTCGTAATTTATCTTTCAAATAAATTAGATTAAATAATAGACTTTTTATATATCTTTTATTATTAAACATTGAAGGATTGACCAATCTACCAACAGCAACTGCAGATTCAAATCTGTTCGAATGTGGTCTTCCAATTTTTTCAAAAATATTTTTTTTATCCGTAAAGCTCCATAAATGATGTATTCCGATATATTGAAATACATAATGGTAAAGATTCTTAAAAATTCCTTTTTTTCTATGCTGTTTTTCGACTAAAGCGTCTTCCGATTTGTAAGTTTTTACTTCTTTACCATTTCTAACAAAATTGTATGAAACCAACCCAACCATACCTATAACAACTTCCTCCAAAAGGGCAATAAAAACAACTCCACTCCCCATTGGATTATGGTCGTATAGCCAACTATAATAATCTGCATCCCGATCTGCATTATAAGATCGATTATATAGTTCTGACATCATAGTATAGTCAGTTTTTGTAGCTGGACGATATGTGATTTCATTTTTCACTTATACTGTAATAAAAGTTCTGATGGTAAAACAGATTCAAATTTTGATTCATACAAATATCGCAATAATTTTTTATAGCATTCAAAACTCCACTTGTATGCATAATCCGTCATTTCAGAATTGTGCCATAATATGCTAATGACAGTATCTGTACTATGCGCTTCAATAAAATCAACAATCCTGTGATAAGCAATATCCCCCGTTTTACTATTCGTAATATCAAAAACCCCATCCATTATTTGTAATGGTATTTCTAAAACATTAAATGCTTTATTCGTTTCTAAATTAAACGGAAAATAAGGCATTCCAAAACTATTTCTAAATCCCATGGTGTCAGAAAATCCAATACTCGAATCCGTCAATATCCCAGCCTCCTCCATATGCCTATAGTCTTGAGGATTATTCATTTTCAAAAAATGATTTCTATTATGATTTATTTCGGATTTAAAAACTGACAATTCATCATCAAAAGATGTTTCCATCGTTGACTTGTGCAGTCCTATTTCATTTTTTAAATCTACAGCCTTTGTTAGTTGGTATTGTATTTTTTTACTTTGGAATTTGTAATCTCCATTTTTGATTCCAAATCTGTCTCTTCCATTCTGTACTATCCAATAATAACAAGCTCTGATATCATGATCACTTTCAAGCTTTGCTATTGTGTCAATATTAAACCATGGCGGTCTCCTCAGCACGGTTTTGAATATCACCTTTAACATATCAATAATATACCCGTTTTTTAGTGCCCACAATCCATCATATTTTAATGACCCATATACAGAATCAATATCATGAGAAATAAATATTTGAGCTCTATTAAAAGGAAGTTTTAACGTTGGATTTATCTGCTTTATTAGTTTTATAATAAGGGTTTTGACAAAATCTTTTTCTAAGATACCAAACTTCAATTGAAATGACCCTTTAGCCGTATATCCCCCATATTTATTTAAACTTTCAGTATTGTTATAGTCTTGAAATCCATTGACAATATAAAATATCGAACTAATATAATCAGGTGTTCCGTCAGCTAATTTGATTATTGGAATACCTGAAAAAAAGTGTTGATGATTAAAGGTAGACTTATTAAAAAGATCTACATAAAACTGTTTTGAAATACGAATATCAGCATCTGCAGAAACCCCTATTATGACGCTATCATTAACAGATTTTTCTAAATCTATTTTGTATGCTTTTTTTATAAGATCAAGCACCCAACTAATCGCAGAGCCTGACAATGCATCTTTATCAAAAACAATCATTTGCGATAGTTATTATTATAGTTTATTACTATTACAAATCTACAAAGAAATATAACGATGTCTAATAATATTAAAAAAGAATAGATTGATGAACATTGAGAACGATTTTTTTAAAACCACATTTTTTTTATACTATTGCTATAGCCTATTTCAAGTCAAAATTTTCATCTAAATCATATTGAAAAATATCCCTTAAACTAAAGTAAAAATTCAACCTATATGCAAGAAGTAAAAAATTGCACAATTTTGACATTAATTATATTGTAGTCAAATAGAGCATGGATTGACAGATGTCAGGCTAACAGCTCACTATGCTTTTATAAATGGACTCCAATTGGGTAACAATTCCTCCATTTACTTAGAAGGTGGTGGTGGACTAAGTCTCCCAACTGGTAGATACGATAGTAATATTCACGATAGGGATCTTCCAGAAAACTTTAATGTTGGGAAGGGAACAATCGGATATTTGATTGAGGCAACGTCTGTTATAAGTATCAATACCTATGGTTTAGTTTTTAGTAATAGTTATATACTAAATGACAATACTAAATCAGGTTATCATTTTGGAAATCAATTCAATTCTCAATTATCAGTATATAAGATAATCCAACAAAAGGAATATCAAATTATACCAAATTTTGGAATTGGAGCAGAACACACAAGTACAGATAATTATACAAACAATAGAGCGGTGGAAGGAACTGGCGGAAATGGAATTTTCGCTTCTACATCTCTCAATTTCAAAACTAATACGTGGCAAATTGGAACTTCTTTTTCACTCCCATTAGCAGAAATTTTTTCTGATGGAGAAGTAAAGTCAAAAGGAAGAATTTCAGGCCATATTTCTTACATTTTTTAAATAAAAAAAACAAAATTATGAATTATATTAAATTTTTAGCGATTCTACTTTCATTTACATTTATTCTATCTTCTTGCGGTGATGATACTGATGAGAAAAAATTTGACTACCATGCACATATTCATTCACCTAATATGGACGACAAGCATGTAGATGACGATTTAAATATCATAATAGAATTTGAAAGTCATACTGGAGAGCCAGTACATCATATCAATATAAAAATATATAACAAAGCAGATAATACAATAGTATACAACAAACCATCTGAAGCACATGTACATGCGACAGATGGCAAAATAACATTTGAAGATGATTTCATCTTATCTAATGAAAATGGTGTTGAAGAGCATACTGACTGGGTATTAGAAGCCAAAGTATGGGGAGATGGAGAAGGCATAGAAGAAGAAATTGAAACTGTTACGTTTCATGTGCATCCATAGTAAATAAAAATATTTTTTAAATTTTTCGACAAGAGGGACCTTCTAATGAAGGTCTCTCTTTTTTTTGTGTTTTAAACTTAAATATTAAATAAAGATATGTACATAATTAAAAAAACAAGCTATCAGCTTGGCTTCCATTTATCATGATGACATTAAATGGATAATCCTATAGTGCAAAAGAATAATTTTGTTACTTTTAATCAAATTATTTACAATGAAATCTTATGAAACATTAGAGACTAAGCGACTTACACTTAGAGCGACCAATATCGAAGACAAAGCTTTTATTTTGGTATTGTACAACACCCCAAATTGGATAAAATATATAGGCGATCGAAATATCAAAACAATTTTCGATTCTGAAAAATACATAGAAGATAAAATACTCCCTCAGTACCATAATTTTGGATATGGTAATTATACATTAATAAGAAAAAGTGACAACATCAAAATTGGTACCTGTGGCTTATACAAACGAGAAGGTTTAGAAGGTATAGATATAGGATTTAGTCTACTCTCTCAATATGAAGGACAAGGATACGCATACGAAGCAGCAAGTACAATGTTGGAGTTTGCAATAAATGAACTTAAAATTGAG
Organism: Saprospiraceae bacterium; assembly: GCA_036479655.1. Lineage (GTDB taxonomy): Bacteria > Bacteroidota > Bacteroidia > Chitinophagales > Saprospiraceae > CAJXUU01. Next base: position 14,166 of record JAZGFO010000240.1, on the reverse strand, counting down.
AAGTTACAAGCGATTACAACAGAAAACAACCTATCATCACAAAAACTAATTAAAAAACTGGGTTTAAAGTATATTAAAAAAATATTCATACCTAATGATGAAGAAGAATTGATGTTATATGAATATTAAATAATTTTAGCTTGTTAAAACTGTGAAATATTCTCTAAAAATCGAAAACGGATGGTAATCCAAAAACAGTATCAAACTTCTTTGTACCTTTATTCAAAAATACAAACACATGGATAATTTTGAACTTGATCTTGCAGAAAGTTTTGTTCGATATACCAACAGAAATATTTTTTTGACAGGTAAGGCTGGTACAGGTAAGACTACTTTTCTAAAAACCATTCTCAAAAAAATTGATAAAAACGCTATTATAGTTGCTCCGACTGGAGTTGCTGCAATTAATGCAGGAGGAATGACTATTCATTCTATGTTTCAATTACCATTAACAGCATTTATCCCTTCTAATGATGTTATCAATCAAGAAGTATTTACCAATAGGATGGATTTGGTACAAAAACAAAAAATCCGAAAAGAAAGAAGGCGGGTCATTGCAGAATTAGAATTACTTGTAATTGACGAAATAAGTATGGTGCGCTCAGATCTATTAGATGCTATTGACTATACGCTGAAAAGATTTAGAAAAAATACAGCTCCATTTGGCGGTGTACAACTATTGGTAATTGGCGATCTTTTTCAATTGGCACCAGTAATAAAAGAATTTCAATGGTCTGTGTTAAGAAGTTACTACGAAACACCATTCTTCTTTTCGAGCCAAGCATGGAAACAGTCAAATGCAATTACAATTGAATTAAAAAAGATATACAGACAACAAGATGAATTGTTTATTGGCATCTTGAATAATATAAGAAATGGCATCTTTGTCGCAGCCGATATTGAAAAACTGAATGATCAATTTGACCATAAAGCTATAGCAGCTGACATTATCACGCTCACTACACACAATAATAAAGCAAATGCTATAAACGAAACTGAACTAAGAAGATTAGATACAAAAGAGCATACTTTAACAGCAAAAGTCAAAGGACAGTTTAGTCAATCTGCATATCCAACCTCTGAAAAAATAGTACTTAAGAAAGGTGCGCAGGTTATGTTTATCAGAAATCACCCAGAAGGACTTTATTTTAATGGAAAAATAGGGATTGTTACTAAAGTTTCTATAGACGAACTCAAAGTTAAATGTGCCGATGATATAGCTGGAATAACGGTAGATGTAGTTGAATGGAAAAACACCCAATACCAGTTAGACGAAGAAACGAAAAAAGTAGAACCAAAAGACGTAGGATCATTTAATCAATATCCATTGCGATTGGCGTGGGCAGTGACTGTCCATAAAAGTCAAGGTTTAACATTTGATAAAGTAATTGTTGACCTCGAAAACACTTTTGCACCAGGACAATTGTATGTTGCACTTAGTAGATGTAGAAGCCTTGAAGGTTTGGCACTATCTTCTCGAATCAGTCAAAAAAATATCATCACAGATAGTCGAGTAAAAAAATACTATCAAGAATCTGAAATTAATGATGATATAAAAGAAATATTACAACAGTCAAAAAAAGAATATGAAGACATTAATATTCGACAAGCCTTTAATTTAATTAAATCAATAGATCAAGTAAATGATTGGGAAGAAACTGTAATCGAAAGTGAATTGCCACAAAAAGCTGATGTTTTACTTATGGTTCAAAGGTTACAAATAAAATTTGAGGCGCTTCAAAAAGTAGCTTTAACTTTTGAATATCAATTAACTGGTTTGATGAAACCTCAAGATGAAACAGGAGTCACTGATAGGGCTCAAAAAGGAATTCAATATTTTACAGAGCAAGTGTATAATCAAATAATTGCACCGATTGAAGTCCATCACAAAGCATACAGAATAAAGTCAAAAACGAAAAAATATATTAGAGAAGTAGAACAAATACTTAGTACACTATGGATCTATGTAGAAGTTCTATACAAATTAGAATTTAGAGATAAAAAACTATTTGTTGGATTACCAAAATATAAAAGGGTCGTTATTCTAAATCCGGATGGGACTACAGCTAATAAGCAAAAAGCAAAAAAAGGAGAAACACAACGTATAACATTGGCATTATATAAAGAAAGCAAAACTCTCCAAGAAATTGCCGATGCTCGGAATTTAAAAGTGAATACTATAATGAGCCATATGGTAAAATGGATCAAAGAAAAAGAAGTGAAAATAGATGAATTTATGACCATGGATAAAGTAAATACTATCTGGAAATGTTTTGTAGATAATCCCAATGATTCTTCTTCGGAAGTAAAAGCTAAAATACCTTTCGATACAGATTACTCTGAACTTAGTATGGTCAGGGCATGGGCAGAAGTAGAGGGAAAAAGTATTGACAAAAATTGATATTTTTCTAAAAGGTCGTCCTCCTTTCTTTTTATAACATGATATCTTCGTAACTTGCACCCATAATCATCAAAACATACTTCTTTAGAAATGTTAAAAAGTCCTTTCAATAATCTTACCAACAAAGGTTCTATATTTGCAATATCATGGCCAGAAACTCTAATTTACAAAACTACTGCATGGTATGATACCGTAACTACAATAATGGGTTTTTGCAAAAACGGCTATTACTCAGTTGGTCACGCTGCACTATTATTAGTTGAGTACACAACAGGTAAAGTTTACTATTTTGACTTTGGCAGATATCAAAGCCCCGTTGGATATGGTAGAGTGAGAGATATGTATTCTGACCCAGAACTAGAGATTAAAACATCGGCAGTAATTATTGACAACAAAATTCAAAATATTGAAGCAATATTATCTGAAGTATACAATAACAATGCTACTCATGGTGATGGCAGATTAATGACATCATTGACCAATAACATAGATTTTGATTGTGCATACTCTAAGGCAAAAGAAATTCAATCAAGGGGAGCCGTTCCTTATGGTCCATTCAAATATAAAGGGTCAAATTGCTCAAGATTTATTGCAAGTGTGTACATGCCGGGAATCAAAAATATTTTCCAAAAATTGAGAATTAATATTTCTTATTTGTATTGTAAAACACCTACGTCTAATATAATAGCAACAAGTAGAGTCAACCAAGTATTTGTTATTAAATCAGGAAAATTTTACATTGAAAATTCAAAAATAAATATGTTTTTCAGTAATAAAACTACAACTAAACCTACAGTTAGTAATAATAATCACTCTCAAATTCCCAAAAATGCATTAAAATTGTATGGGATTGGTTGCAGTTCCTATTTTGAAGTAAATGCAACAAAAAATAAATCATTATTTGATATCAAAAGTTATAATGAACAAGGAGGTCTTGAGTTTGCTAAAACTTTTCAAATGTTGACTTTAGGTTTTGATATTAATCATCCATTTACAATAGCATATATATCCAATGCGCTCAGTGTCAAGATTAAGCAAAGAGATAGAATATTTGAATTTAAATGTACTAATAAAGTAATAACACCAATTAGCAATTTTAAATTAAAGGTGTTGAAAAACAAAAACCACTAAAGATTAGACATACTTAATCTAAGCATTTATCTTTGTAATAATATGGACAAAAAAGAAATAAGGTTATCAAGCACCTGTCAATTATCAAATATTCATACCGATTCATTGACAAATAAACTATCTGCAAAAGGTTTTAATTGTAGTAAAGTAATTGCTGAAAATAAACTTAATGATAGATTGAATAAAAACATTCAGCAGCTCATTGATTCTACAATTGATGTAGTAGTTGTTCATCTTAGAGACTTAGATACAGACTTGTACAAAGGCATAAGAATAGCTATAACAAGTGATAGAGCCGACCCTTCCGATTGTATCATAACCACTGTTGACAACTTTGACAACACACAACCATTTAGACTCAAACAGAAATCAACTATTGGCATATCAAGTCCAATACGTAAAGCTCAACTAGTATCACTCAATAGTAAGCTTAATATTGAATCTATTGAAATAGAAGATTCTTGTGCTATTCAATTGGTCATCAACAAATCTATTGATGCCGTCATCGTAAGTACTATGATCGCTAATACTATAGAAAAAACAGAAGGACTAGAAATAATAAAAATGCACCCTAAGGAATTTGTGCCTGCATGTGCGCAAGGAGTCATGGCATATCTTATAAGAGATGACGATATGATCACGCTTAACATACTAAAACAAGTAGGTAATATTGATGTCGCTCGAATTACAAATGTAGAGCGAAAAGTATTAAAAACCATACAACCAGCCCAAAACACATTGGCTGTCTATTGTCAAACAGATCAAATGGGTAACTACCACACTTGGTCTGCCTATATTAAAAAAGAAGATTCAACACTGACAAATTACAAATTATCAAGCAGTACTTTTGTTGGTCTTTCAGAATTAATAGTACAAGAGCTAACAACTGATAAAACAAAACACAAAACAAACGAAATTTAAGAACAACATTCATTATCCACAAAAAAGCTATAAAAGGATCGAGTGCGTGGGCAGAAAGTGAGCGTTTAACTTCAAAAAAATAATTTAAATCGCATAATAATTAAGAAATGAAATACTTAATATTTGACTTGTCTCCAATAGCAAAACCAAAAGATTATAATGCTCCTTTTACGGATACATTCAGTTGGCCAAGGATGATTCATTTGTCATGGATTGTGCTAAATGACGAATTAAAGCCGATCTCAAATTTTAATTATATAATAGATCCTGAAGGTTTTACTATTGATCATCACATTCAAAAATATGCACGATTAGATGAAATTGAATTAAAGAAAAAAGGTACAAAACTGGAAGAAGTTCTTGACCTATTCACTAAAAGTGTAGAAGAAGTTGACTACCTTATTGCGCACAATATGAATATGAATGAATGTGTATTAGCAGCAGAATATATGAGGAAAAATATACACCCGCCATTCTTTACAAAAGAACGAATATGCCTAATGCAAGAGTCAACTTACTTCTGCAAAATACCAACAAGAGGTGGAGGTTACAAATGGCCATCACTTCAAGAATTGTATTCTATATTATTTAATCAGAAGTATGCGCTTTCAAATAACGCTAGGGCAGATACAATTGCAGCTGCAAGAAGTTTTATTATGTTGATGAAAAAAGGAGAATTGGAAGATATATTTGAGGACTAAGTTGATATATTTTGAGACTACACACATATATCGGAAAGGCATAAAAAAGTATATTATCGATTATTTCATTTAAGCTAGTCTTAAAATTTTGGGCAATCCATACTTCCTCTTCCGCCTCTTCCAAATAAACCTAATTCTCTGTTCAATTTAAATGTAAAAGTAACCATGCCAGTAAAAAAATAATCTGCAACGTTAGCTCCACCTCTCTGCGAACCCGTTTCCAATACTACTGGTTCTTGTTGACCGAGATATTCTCCTATTCTATTACTTAATCTTGCAGACAACAAACCATTACCAGCAGCTAATTCATCAAAAGCTACATAATTTGTTGATAAATCATCAATATAATCTGTAAATGTTTTTCGTGAAAGTACGTCAATAGATATATTTAATACATCAGAAGCTTTAAATTTTACACCAGCACCAAATGGTAGAGAAACACTTATTCTATTGTACTTAGCTGGAAAACCAGCCATTCCTTGCCCTTCTGTACCCAATGGTTGAAGATCATGAGAAACACCATCTATGGTCGTAGAAGGATTAAAATAAATAACTCCTGCCCCTGCTGTTAGATAAGGAGACAATGGGTTTTCTTCTCCATAATTATATCCGAATATATGCCATTCTCCAAGCACACTAAATTCAAATATTGGGCTTGTAAAATTAAGATTTCTTTGTTTTTGCCATTCGAGAAAAGATCGATTATCATCACCTGATAATTTACCATAAAGTAAATTTGCCTTGGCTGCAAAACTTTTATTGAAATTAAATTTTAAAACCCCTTGTAAAGCAAAATTTGTATTACCAAGATTAGTTCCAAAATCTGGAGCGTTCATATCTCCCCAATAAACAGACCCTCCTAATCCTAAACCATACTCCATCAATTGACCTTGTACAGAAAAAACAGAAAACATTGACAAAATTAATACAAATATAAGCTTCTTCATTATTTTACATTACTTTACATATAACTGCAAAGTTTAATATTTTATTTTTAATATCCTATTAAAAACGTCATTTTATATGATAAATATTGTGTTTAAATTTAAAAAACGAATATTATTTAATAATAAGCATAAAAAAAACCTGACAAACATATTGTTTGTCAGGCATTGTAACTTGATTAATAGTTAATCAAAAAATACTTTCTAGTATCTTCCGCTATTATAACCGTCGTTGTTTCTTGGTCTAAAAGACCTTCCGCCTCCTCTGTTATTATCTCTTGGTTGAGATTCTTTAACAATAATAGTTTGCTCTTCGAAATCAAATTCGTTAAGTGCTTCTATAGCAGCAGCACCTTCGTCATCATTTTCCATTTCAACAAAACCGTATCCTTTAGATCGGCCAGTTTCTCGGTCCATAATGATTTTACAGCTTGAAACTGCACCATAATTAGCAAATAAATCTTCTAATGACTCTACAGACGTTCTGTAGTTCAATTTTGCAACAAAAATATTCATAATAAAAATTAAAAAATGTAAGTCGTAAAAAATATACGCTCACAAATGAAAAAATAAGGTCAATCAAACTGTTTTAAAAGGTAAAACTTGAGGCGGTCATTGTAAAAAATAACATTCAAGAATATAACTCATAGACATAATATTCGACGACTATCACTTAAATAACGAATCTATGTTATTAAAAGTTCTATTATTTGACAATTAAATTAAAAAAACTTTATTTACTTATTTATCACTAATATAAACTTGTTCTTTTTACCATTTTCTATCATTATATATCTATCTAATAATAAGTCCTTTTTTGTAACTAACATGGCGTCGTTTTCAATTTTTTCTTTATTAATGGAAATTGCGTTGTTTTTAATTGCTCTTCGTGCTTCTCCTTTAGATGATAATATTTTTGTATGTAATGTCATTAAATCTATCAGCGTTAATTCGTTTTCAAAAACATCGAGTGATATTTCAAAAGAAGGAATTTCTTGTGCAACAGTTTTAAAGTCGGAATCAGATAATAGCATCAATTGTTCTTGAGATGCTTTTTTATTAAATAATATCTCAGACACTTGCAATACTGATTCAAAAGCTGCAATTGAATGTACTCTCTTGGTCAACTCTTCAGCAAGCAACTTCTTTAAAACTCGCGGATCATCTCCATATTGTTTTTCTCTTTCTTCGATCTCTTCCTTAGTGTGGAATGTAAAATACCTAGTAAAAGTAGGGATATCAGCGTCATCGGCATTTATCCAAAATTGATAAAACTTATACGGAGAAGTCATGTCTGCATCTAACCAAATATTACCTTCTTCTGATTTACCAAATTTCTTCCCGTCAGATTTTGTCAATAAAGGTGTCGTGATTGCATATGCCTTACCCTCAGTATTTCTTCTGATAAATTCTGTGCCAGAAGTAATATTACCCCATTGATCCGAACCTCCCATTTGAAGAATGCAGTCATAATCCTCATGCAACACTTGAAAATCATATGCTTGTAATAATTGGTAGCTAAATTCTGTAAATGACAACCCACTACTGAGTCTATTCTTTACACTATCTTTTGACATCATATAATTGACTGTCAATGTTTTTCCAACATTTCTTAAAAAATCAAGAACATTCATTTCTTTATAGAAGTCCAAGTTATTAACTATTTTAGCCGCATTTGGTCCTTCAAAATCAAGAAGTTTTTTCATCTGTTCAACTTGTTTTGCCAAATTTCCGTCTAACTCATCAAATGATTTTAATTGTCGTTCTTTATCTTTTCCTGATGGATCACCTATTCTTCCAGTTGCGCCTCCCATCAAGACAATTGGTTTATGCCCTGACTTTTGGAATAATGACAATAGCATCACTTGTACAAAATTACCTATTGTCAAACTTTTTGCAGTTGGATCAAATCCAATATAACCTACTACTGACTTAGTATCTAATACTTCTTTTGCACCTGGTGTACTGTCGTGGAGCATTCCTCTCCATTCTAATTCTTCAAAAAAATTCATAATTATAATTTTATAACCTGCAAAATTAGAAATTTATTTCTTTTTATTGTGTTTCATCGTGGTTAGTTCATTAAAGTAACATTTTACGCACTTCTAAATTTTGTACGACACAATTCTATACGGATTTTAGTCTTTTAACTTTTACAATCACATTATTTTATTCATTGTTTAAGATGATCATTCGTAAATTTATATTTTTCCGTTAATCTGTTTTTATTATCTCCAATTATATATTGTTGTAAAAACAATACATAACAATCTGTTTATCATGCAATTAACAAACAACTTGGAATTGCAAAAAAAATGATTATTGAATCTCATGCTTTTACTAATTTATTTTAAGTCAAATACAAGATATTCCTTACATTTCACATAAAAAAGAACTACCTTTGCGCCCGATTAAATCCTGCGGTCAGATTATCTGATAAAACAGGAATGGTTTAACCAAGTAAATTTAAACAAAAATGGCAGTAAAAATTAGATTAGCTAGAAGAGGTCGTAGAAAAAGACCGTTTTATCACATCGTGATAGCAGATGCGAGAGCTCCAAGAGATGGAAAATTCATTGAGCAAATTGGATCATACAACCCAATGACAAAACCGGCAACTATTGAAATAGATAGAGACAAGGCTTTTGATTGGTTGGAAAAAGGAGCTCAACCTACTGATACAGTAAGAGCAATCTTAAGATTTAAAGGAGTAATGTATAAAACACATCTACAAAGAGGTGTTAAAAAAGGTGCACTTACTCAAGAAGCCGCAGATAAATTATTATCTGATTGGATTGAAGCTAAAGAAGCAAAAGTAGCAGAAAGAAGAGAGGAGACAAGAAAAGAAATCGCAGAATTCAGAAAAATGATTGATGGAGTTGCTAAGCCTAGAGCAGCTGCACCAGCAGCAGCTGAAGATGCTGAAGTATTTAGAGCAGACACTACACCAGAAGTAGCTACTGAAGAAGTAGTAGAGACAAAAGTGGAAGAAGTAGTTGCAGCAGCAGTTGAAGAAGTTAAAGTTGAAGAAGCTAAAGTTGAAGAAACTAAGGTTGAAGAAGCTAAGGTTGAAGAAGCTAAGGTTGAAGAAGCTAAGGTTGAAGAAGTTAAAGAAGTAAAGAAAGAAGCGGCTACAGCAAAAGATGATTTGACAAAAATAGAAGGAATCGGACCAAAAATTGCTGAACATCTCAACAATGCTGGAATATTATCTTTCTCAAATTTGGCTGAATCAAGTGTAGAAGCTCTTCAAAAAGTTTTGGATGAGGCTGGACCAAACTATACTGTTCACAATCCTGGTACATGGGCTGACCAATCTAAGATGGCTGCTGAAGGTAAATGGGAAGAATTGAAAAAATGGCAAGATGAATTAGATGGTGGAAAATAATTTGCTTACTTAAAAGCTATTATTTTACTGGCACCTTAATAAATAATTGAAATATTTCAATTATTTGTCTTATATTCGTTTTTGATTTTCGTTCTAAACGAAAGTTACAAAAGATTAGATTTTGGGACCTGATAAGCTTAATTGCCTTATCAGGTTTCGATTTTTTTAGATCGAACCTTATTATTATTATTAAAAATGACCATCAAGAAAATTATTATGGAAAATTTAGATACTCAATACCAAAAAAGAATTGATCAAATTGCTAAAGATGTACAAAGCTCTGAAGCGCTTAGTGTATACTTAGACACCGAAGAATTTGCAGAATATAAAGTATTAATTGATCATTTTGAACCTATAATTCAAGTGCTTTATCTTGAGGTTGCAAGTGACAACCCACTTCAACTATTAGCACTTGAAAAAGTATTGCTTACTGATGAGTTAGAAGGGATGTACATACCAAAAATTATGGGGTATTCTGTATTAAGAGGAGAAGTCAACGATAATTTTAAATATAGAAAACCTGAAGATCATTTTAAAGAAGTTGTAGAAGCAACAACGCAATCTTCTAATTTTGAAATGATCAAATTGCGGGTAGGGCAATCAATTCAGATAGGATTTGCGCTAAGTAGTGATATTTGGATTACAAATATTATAGAGTCAATAAATAATACCCGAGTAAAATACTTTTTACAGTCTCAAAAAATAGAAAAATATAGAACTTTACGAGATAGAAAAATAGTCGCACTTAAGTATAAAAAACAATTTTTAACTCTTAATTATTACACAGCGGAATTTCCAACTACAGTAAATGAATTGAGAAGTAATTATCACGCACTAAGAACTTTCTTATTATATAGAGGCAAGCATGATTATAATAATGCGGGCATATCAAGTCATCTCAATGAATTCATAAAAAATGATGCATTAAAAGGAGAAAGTGAATACCTGAAATTAATACTAATTATTGGTCTTTTCTTTGACTTAGATAGCGCTGGGACTAAAGCATTTGCAGCTGCTTTTACTTTCATGAAAAAGAATAACCCGAAGTTAGAAGAACAATATTTCGTAACATTAGCAGAAATGATTGATTCTGAAGAAATAAAAATTACTCCAGAAGCGGATAAAAGATTATCACAACTAATAAATGGAAAAGCTACAGATAAAATCAATGAGTATTATACTTTAATGAACACTATTCATACAAAAGGATTTGTAAATGATGATGCGATTGAAGCTGCTCAAGAATATTATGGAAATCATGCTGGACTATCCCTTAATAATAAATGTCTAAGAGCTGGTTTACTAAATTATTTTGCACATGTAATGGATAATTTAGAACCTGAGGCATACCAAGAATATTTTGAGATTAATAAAACATTTGTACAGTATATAAACATATTTGACAATCAAAAATTTAATCAAAGTGTAAAATCTATAAGCCTTAGATATATCAAAAGATTAATAAAAAGATTTACAGATAAGAGAGGTAGAGATTATCAAGACATTAAAAAGTTTGTTAGAGCTACTTTCATAGATTTGAACTTTATGAATACTAAAGAATTAGTGGAGATGTTTAAGACAAGACGTAAAAAGAAAGAGGAATAAATTAGGCTAAATATTCTGTAAAATGACATTTTGAAAATTTTCAAAATGTCATTTTTTTTTATATTAAAGTGTTGCTCAAAAGTTAAGTATCTCTGTGCTAAAAATAGATGCGAATCCCCATCTACTTATTTATCACTAAAAAGATATGCAACTATGCTAAACCAAACTATCAACTAGATCGATTATAGCCGTTTAAAAATATTATGTAGCTTAGAGTCAATTTTATACGATATGGAATGAATCTTCATATTGCACTAAAATTGTGTATAATAAATCTTAATGAATACAATATTAAATAGAACTCATTGTCTGAATTGCGATACTCCATTTGTATATAAACTTACAAATAATAAAGAAATATTTTGTAGAAATTGTGGCCAGTCTAGCAAAGCAGAAAAATTGCTTTTTTTTAATATTCTTAGTGATGCTGCAAAGAGTATTTTTAATTTTGACAGTCGATTGATACACACTCTTCGAGATATTATTTTTCCATCAAAACTTACAAATTATTATGTAGCTGGAAAAAGAAAATACTATGTCAATCCGATAAAATTATTCATCATTACACTAATAGCATTAATTACATCGACATTATTTTTCATTAAGATTCCTAATCTTATTACCAAAGGTGGCAAAGATTATTACAAAGTACAATTAGAAAAAGATGCTTCAAGAAATAAGTTTGATGCGATTATAGATACATTAGAAGGTAGTAAAGATTCTGTTTTTATTCAACAATTAAGATTGGCATTATATAAAGACATTGAAATAACTCGAAATGACACATTGACATCACCACTGTCCAACATTGGATATTTGGGCGGAAAGGTAATAAAAGACTATGGCATATCAACTCATGATGCACTGACAATGTCAACCGACTCATTACTAAATAAATATGAAGTAGTATCATTTTGGGATAAGTTGAGAATCAAACAATTCCTTAAAATCTACAGTAATCCAGAAGGAGGTTTGAGATATTTAATAAAAAACTTAACATGGATATTATTGATAACTGTACTATTGATAGCCATATTAATGAAAGTAATCTACCTAAGGTCAAGTTGTTATTATGTCGAACATTTGGTCCTTACTCTAAATAGCCACAGTCTCACATTTGTATTGCTAACTATAACAATATTAATTAGGAACTTTTTTTCAACAGAACTTGATCAAATTAATCTTAGCTCTTCTATTTTTAGCATGAATTTATATCTAATATTAGGTATTCAGTTTTTTACAATAAAAAAGTATTACAAACAAGGGATATTTAAAACCTTAGTAAAACAGATTATAATAAATACGACTTATTTTATCATTTTTTTTATGTCTGCTATATTTGTAAGTATGGTAATTGTATTTTTGTATTAATTAAACAACATTCTATAAAAATCTGATTTTGGAAAATTATACTACAGTAATAGGATTAGAAGTACACATTCAGCTAAATACGTCATCAAAGGCTTTTAGCAGTGATCCCAATAAATTTGGAAGTGATCCAAATGAAAACATTAGCGCTATAACTCTTGCGTTACCAGGAACATTACCTGTACTGAATCATACTCAATTGAATAGTGCTATAAAATTAGCACTTGCGCTAAATAGTAGTATAAATTTAGAATCAAGATTTGATCGTAAAAATTATTTTTATCCAGACCTTCCAAAAGGATACCAGATAACACAAGAAAACTTGCCAATATGTGTAGCTGGCGCATTGAATTATTTTTCAGAAGGAAAAAATAAAACTGTGAGAATTCATCATGTCCATATGGAAGAAGATGCCGGAAAATCAATGCATAATTTAAATACCACATTAAGCAGAGTCGATTACAATAGAGCTGGAACTCCTTTGTTAGAAATAGTAACAGAACCAGATTTTAGAAGTGCCCAAGAGGTTCATGATTTTATAGCCGCATTACAATTATTAGTTCGCTATCTTGACATCTCAGATGGTAATATGGATGAAGGCTCATTGAGATGTGATGTGAATGTGTCAGTGATGAAAAAAGGGAGTAAAACCTATGGCGAACGGTGTGAAGTTAAAAATGTTAACTCTAAGAAATTTGCTAAGCAAGCAGTAATTTCAGAATCAGCCCGACAAATTAAAATATTAGAAGATGGTGGAAAAATTGAAATGAATACATTATTATTTAATCCAAAAAATGGAACAACACACCCAATGAGGTCCAAAGAAGGTGCTAATGATTATCGATATTTACCAGACCCTGATTTACCACCGGTTGTCATCACCCAAGAATATATCTCTCATATAGAAAGTCAGATCACATTATTGCCATGGACTGCGGTAGAGCTACTCACTACAAAATATAACTTGAGCAATTATGATGCAGAGATAATAGCTAGAGATAAAAAAACCGTCCAATATTTTTTAGCCATTATTATTCCAGATAATAGTTATCCAACTTTAGCTAATTTAATAATTAACAAAATACTTCCATATATCAACGAAAAAGAAACTGCGATAGCTTCTATTTCAAGAAAAAATGTTGCATCATTTGTAAAGCTTTTGGATAGTGGACGTGTATCAAAATCAAATTTATTAAATACCTTATCTACCATACTATTAGATGCAAGGTTAGACACGTTAGATTTTAAAAAATTAGCACATCAATATAATTTAATTGAAAGCGAAGATCAAGATTTTCTTAATGACGCCATTAGTGAAGTCTTAAATAACAATATTGATAAAATCAAAGCGTATAAAAATGGTAAAACAGGTCTAAAAGGTTTTTTTATTGGTCAAGTAATGCGTGTAAGTCAAGGAAAAGCAAATCCACAAAAATTGGATAAAAAAATGACAGAAGCTTTAAATAAATGGACAGAATAGTGTGATGTGTTTTATTCTAAATATCATTTTTTAATAAAATATATTGATTTTTTATTCTTATCTCCACTCGCCGTTCGGGCGTTCATTCTTTTTGTCTTGAAGATGTGTATTGTCGTATCTTGCAGATGGCTATAAAATTGTGTTTTATTTTAAATATCATTTATTAAGAAATTATTGATCTTTTTATTTTAATTTCCGCTCGCCGCTCGGGCGTTCATTCTTTTTGT
>JAZGFO010000239.1:0-2438 GCA_036479655.1 Saprospiraceae bacterium | reverse complement strand
ACGCTCCAAGAATTAAGTGAATTGTCCCAATAACAAAGAGTAAAATTCCTGCTAAGAATAAAATATATGTTCATTTTCTATTGTATTTATTGAACATAAATGGTTTCAAAAATATATAATTTGCAATTTTTATATTTAATGTGCTGATATATTTGTAAAGAACTTTAGATATGCCTTTGGTAAATTACTTTTGGAGTCGTTTATCTACGGACATTTTTTTATCTAATAATTATCTTTTGAGTTGCACTTTCATAAGGAGTTTCAACCGTTAATAAGAAAACTCCACCCTTATCAGTATTATTAATATTATATTGTTCGGTATTTTTGCCAATTTTTTGATTTGTCAAATTCCTATATTCTATGATTCTTCCATTTATATCAGTAATTTTTAGTCTTATGTCTTTGATCTCTTTTAAGTTATAATTTACAAGAAAATTACCATCACTTGGATTTGGATAAATAATCATTTGTAATGATCCTATACTTTGACTATTCAAATCGTGTGTTTCTGTTGAGAGTGAAGTATTAGTTAGATACACTTTGAAAATTTGACTATTTGCACTACTTTGAGTTCCGTCATTTATCCAGAAAATATTCTTGTCTGTGCTATTTATACCTCCAAAAATATATCCAATTATGGTACTATCTTCTTTTATTTCATCTAGTTTGAGAACCTCATTGTTGAAATGTGGTATTTTTTTGTTAGGTATGAATTCAGAGCCTGCACCTAGATATGTAGGCATCTCTATTGGTAATTTAAACTCTGCCATATTTTCATTGCTGTCTCTTGTTACTCTTGCAATGGTTTTGACAAAGGGTACATCATTATCTTGGACCAAGATTCCATAGTTGTCATAGTACTGCGCTATACCACCAAAAAACAAAGTGTGCATCTCGTTATTACTCATTGAATATAGTGGAACAACTGCACAATGGTAATGATTGTAATACTGCTGAAAAGTATTATTAACGGAATAACCAATACTATCTACCGTCACAGAATTTAAAAAAGGTAGATCAATATTATGCTGAAAAACACCAGAAAACATAGTTACTCCCTCTTCTCCATTTGGTAAAATTTGTGGCTCTGCATTATAGTCTCGTCTGTGCAAATTTGTCGCATCAGTAAACGGTGCTAGATGGTTTATTGTAATGTTTGTGCCGTCGTCAATAATTGAAAATCTTCTTATTTGATTTGTATATTGTTGTGTAAAAGTTGGATTGCTCATTGGGTTGTACCTACCTAAGAATTTTTGTCCCCCTAATAGATGATACACATTGTGAATCTTCTTTAATCGTCCACCTGTTACCTGAAATTCAGAGGATGTGATTTGTCTAAAATGATTTGTGAAACTTATGTTGTTGACAATTGCATTTATAACATAAGACACTTTTATTGCAGTTAGATAAGGAAATGTAATATGGTCTCCCTCTGTCGTACTATATCCATAACCCCCAACACAATATAAATAATTTCCTTCCTGATAGAAATTCATATTAGTAGAACTCAATTGCTCTTGAATTGACTTCGGTAATAAGGATAATGGTGCCGTCCATTTTTGAAGGGAGATAGGGTCAACCACAATTAGTTGTTATGACCCGCCAAATCAAAGGAAGCCCAGGGCTGTCTTCTGTGCAATCCATCAAGCCTTCCCCCAACCAAAAGCCATTTACCATTATCTTGTCCAAAAGCAAAAGATTGTAAACCTCCTAAACCAGAAATGTTTATTGGCTCAATTGCTACATTGAACGGAGTTTGTCCAACTAGATTAATACTTAGAGTGGCTAATACAATAAAAATTATTTTTTTCATAATGATATTATTTTTGTTTTCTTGATTGTACATCTACTTGATTGTAAAACTTTCACTTAATTCCAATTCCAATTTCAAAAATAAATAAATATTCTTCATTCAGTCTAAGATATCTTGGCAAATGAAGCCAAAGCGTTTTCAATTAATTTTAAAAGTTTCTTCGAATATATTGAAGTTCTTTTTCTGTAAGTGAAATGGTGAAGCTTCTATTGTCGAACTCTGTATATTTCTTTTGTAGCAATTCTTTTTTATTAAGAACTTTAATAGCTTCACTTATAGTCGGTTTTGTAATATTAAACCCATTTGCAAGATACCTTACTTTGCAATATTCACTTTTGTGATAAGCAATAAATATAAGTAATTGTATTTGTATTGGGCTAATTCCTATTTCTTTAGCATAATTCAAAAGCAAAGATTTAAATGCTTCTGACATTAATAGTTGTTTGTAAAAAACTGATAAAACAAAGTTTTGCTATCGCAAAATCCGGTATAAGATACGACAAATCATACAAAAGTATACTTGTTGTTTAATTAACTTTTTTTTCAAAAAAGCCCTCATTAGAGGGCGGGCTTTTTTGAAAAAAAAATATTCGTTTTTGTTTGGTTTTTAGCTCAGTACTTTGTT
>JAZGFO010000238.1:0-3151 GCA_036479655.1 Saprospiraceae bacterium | reverse complement strand
CAACAAAGTCACGATATTAAATGCGAGTTTTTTCTGTTTAGCTTTTAGTATAGCAGCGTTAAGAGCTCATACAAGACTTGATTTTTTTTGGTTCGTTTTTTGCATCAAGGCAAAAAGATGAACGCCCGAACGGCGAGTGGAAATTAAAATAAAATGACAATATATCTTTAAAAAATGATATTTAGAATAAAAACACAAAATCTTTCCTTAAGTATCTACATTGGCATAATGAGCATTCTCTTCAATGAATTTCCTTCTTGGAGGTACTTCATCACCCATAAGCATTGAGAATACAGAATCTGCTTCTATATAATCAACAATTGTAACTTGTCTTAAAGTTCTAGTGTCTGGATCCATAGTAGTTTCCCATAATTGATCGGCATTCATTTCACCAAGACCTTTATATCGTTGTATTTTGATTGATGATTCTTCTGATCCACCAAATTGGTCTACAGCATCTTTTCTTTCATCATCATCCCAACAATAAACAGATTTTTTACCTTTTTTTACTTGGTACAACGGTGGAGCTGCAATATATATATAGCCACCTTCAACTAATGGTTTCATATATCTAAAGAAGAATGTCAATATTAAAGTAACGATATGGCTACCATCTACATCGGCATCACACATGATGACTATCTTATGGTAGCGCAATTTGTCAATATTCAATACTCTTTCACCCTCTTTCTCTTCTATACTTACTCCTAACGCAGTAAACATATTTTTTATCTCCTCATTATCATAGATTTTATGTTCCATTGCTTTCTCAACATTAAGAATCTTACCTCTTAATGGTAATATTGCTTGGAAGTGTCTATCTCTACCTTGCTTGGCAGTACCACCGGCACTATCTCCCTCGACTAAGAATATCTCAGAAATTACTGGATCTTTAGAACTACAATCTGACAATTTACCAGGAAGACCTCCACCTGCAAGAACGTTTTTACGCTGTACAGACTCTCTTGCTTTTCGAGCGGCATTTCGGGCTGTAGCCGCTATTATTACCTTATCAATAATTCTTTTTGCCTGTCCTTTATTTTCTTCAAGGTAATACTTAAGAACCTCACCAACTTTTTGGGATACTATTGCCGTAACCTCAGAATTACCAAGCTCTCCTTTTGTTTGTCCTTTAAATTGCGGCTCAGGGACTTTTACTGAGACGATGGCTGTTAATCCTTCTCTAAAATCCTCACCAGTAATACTTATTTTTTGTTTGGCAAGCTTATCAAACATACCATTTTCATCCGCATATTTTTTAAACTCTCTTGTGATTGCTCTCCTAAATCCATTGACATGTGTTCCTCCTTCTCTTGTATTAATATTGTTTACATAAGAGTGAATATGCTCTTGGTATCCAGTATTATATTGCATAGCTACTTCAACCTCTACATTTTCTTTTTCATCTCTACCAATAACATGTATTGGCTCCGCAATAATTGAAGTCCTAGATTGATCGAGGTAAGTAACAAATTCCTTAAGTCCTCCTTCCGAATGAAATGTATCGGACATATATGAACCATCTTCATTTTTTTTCCGCTCATCTATCATGATTATTGTCAGTCCTTTGTTTAAGTATGACAATTCTTTAGCTCTTTTTTCTAATACTTCATATGAGTACACTGTATCTTCAAGTATAGATGGATCTGGTAAGAATGTAACAGTCGTTCCTCGTTTATCAGTTTTTCCAATCTCTCTTACATCATATTTTGGAATACCTTTCGAATATTCTTGTTCATATACTTTTTCGTCTCTATGTACCTCTACTCGCAAATCTATAGAAAGCGCATTAACACATGATACACCAACTCCATGTAGTCCACCTGAAACTTTATAAGTGTCTTTATCGAATTTTCCTCCGGCATGTAAAACAGTCATTACCACCTCAAGCGCAGATTTTTGTAATTTTTCGTGAAATCCTACTGGGATACCTCTACCATTATCTATAACTGTTATACTATTGTTCTCATGGATGGTTAGATATATTAGGTCACAATGACCAGCCAAATGCTCATCAATCGAGTTATCAACTACTTCCCAAACTAAGTGGTGCAGCCCTTTTGAATCTGTACTTCCAATGTACATTCCAGGTCTCATTCTTACCGCTTCCAATCCTTCTAACGCGGTTATATTATCCGCACTATAATTACTTTTCTTTTTACTCATATTAAAAAATCTATATATGTATTTTTAGACCCTACAAAGATAATAAATATTAGGTAATTATCTCTATATTGTTTAGTATAAATAAAGTTTATTTGATAGTATTAAACTATATAATTTGCATATTTAAAAATATATATAATGCTGATTATTAATAAGTTTGTGTTGTATTCTTGTTTTTGTCGTCCAACCACTCAGTGATATATTTGAAAAACATTTGTTTTTCTGGTTCTCTCATCATCTCATGATACAATCCTTCTAAAATTTTAATAGTTTTCTCTTTAGAAATAGTCATACTATGGAATAGTTTACTTCCATTTGGATCAGCAATCTTGTCATCACTACCATGGAGAACTATATATGGTAATGAAATTAAACCAAAATTATTTTGGACATGCTTTATAGCTTTTAAAATTTCATATCCAGTACGAGCATTTAATTTGCCATGATATATTAAAGGGTCATTTTTATATAGTATCTGTTGTTCTAAATCTTTAGTTATGTGATTACTATCTAATTTAACTGTTGGTAACCATGGCATCAAGAATGAAACAATTTTTGCCATTTTTTGAAGTGTTGGCGCCATATTTTTATCTGACTTTAGCAATGGACTAGATAATATTAGTCCAGATATATCATCTGGAGTATAATCAATCAAATACTTTACGCAGATTAAGCCACCAAGACTATGTCCCATAAGATAAGTCTTAATGTTATTGTTTGTAGTGATGTTATTTTTTATGGCTATTAAGTCTTCTACTTGAATGTCAAATCGATTAATGTGACCTTTCTTTCCGGTAGATTCTCCTTCTCCTCTTCTATCATAACTATATACAGCAAATCCTACATTATTTAACACTTTGGCAGTCTCTTCATACCTTTTACTATGTTCACCATAGCCATGTAGTAATATAATATTAGCTCTCGGATTGTCAATTATCCAGTTGCGAATTAGAAAATTATTATTGTTGAAAATCTTTTTATAAGT
>JAZGFO010000237.1:0-10114 GCA_036479655.1 Saprospiraceae bacterium | reverse complement strand
TGTACTTTGTGTCTCTTGGAAATATCGGTAGTAATAGTTGGCCCATTCCACAAAATAGGTATTTTTATTCTACGACCAATATGTCATAATCCATTGATTCTCTGGTTTCATGCTTGGTTGTCTGAATCTATCAACCTATCGCAAATCGCTTTCTATAGTGGGTAGTGATATAGATAATTTTAGATGCCCATTCTGTTTTTGTACAGATAGAGAGCGGCATCTGATGATGTATTTTGACAAGTTGGAAATTTGGGCCCTCATAGTGGGCAAAAATGTGCTACACATAGCTCCTGAACCCAATATCGAGGAAAAATTGAAAAATATAGGATTATACAAATATATCCTCGGAGATATCTCTCCATCCAAGGCAGACCATCAAAAGATCGATATTACTGCTATTAATTTCAAAAATGGCACTTTTGATTTTATCATGTGTAACCATGTATTGGAGCATGTAGAAGATCATAAAAAGGCATTATCAGAGCTATATAGAGTTCTTTCAACTGGAGGCACAGCAATATTACAAACACCATATTCTACTGTATTAAATAATAATTTTGAAGATTCGGCTATAACCACTCCAAAATTGAGAGAGGTTTTTCATGGGCAGTGGGATCATGTGAGAACATTTAGTAGGAGAGAGCTATTTGATGAATTTAGGCACGCAGGATTTGAGTTGGAGGTAATCCCTCACTCAAGCCTATTTGATGAAAATGATGCTCGATTGCATGGTGTTAATATAAAAGAGCCTTTGTTACTGCTTAGAAAGAGATGACAATCACAAAGTCTCATCCTTGGGATCAGGTTGGTTTTATTGCAATGACCTCAATCTCAATAGGGTATTTTTTGCATTTTATTAATGTGACCTCTCTGAGGTCAATACCTTACGTATGAATTTAATTTTAACGTAGTTTGATCCCTCTGGGATCATTTGTTTATGCTGCAATACCGATAAAGAGATAATTTCATATATGTATATAATCCGCAATTCGGCCTCAGAGAGGTCGCACTTCGTTAGCTCGTACGTAATATAATAACCATATGACCTCAGAGAGGTCACACTATCATTATTTGTGAGAGGCAAAAAAACAAATCAATAGGGTAAAAAAAATTATTTCTCAAAAACATCATCTACCACGATATCCAGTCCGTTGATCACAGTAGATCGTACTACCTCATCATCTACAAATGGCTTACTGCCTATATATTTGTTTTGGTCATTGAAGGTATATACGGTTATGTCTTGATGAGCAGGATCTACCATCCAGTATTCTGGTACTAATGACGCTTCATACAACTCAAATTTATCTTTCATCTCTCTTGTAGAATTGCCAGGGGAGAGGATTTCTATTACTATATCGGGGGCGCCGTTACAGCCTTGTTCGTCGAGTTTGGATGTATCACATATCACTACTATGTCGGGTTGTACGACGGTGTCAAAATTGCCTTTTTTCTTGGAGATCGGGAGCCTTACGTCAAATGGAGCTGAAAAAAGATGGCATTTTGTATTTTTCAATTGGTTTCCTAGTGCAAGAAACAGATTTCCCGATATTTTCTGATGATTTACATTAGGAGCAGGACTCATCTTCATCACTTTACCTAAAAACAACTCGACACGTTCTTTAAAATTCCAAGTGATATAATCGCTATAGGAATAATACTTATCTAATTCTAATTGTGAAAACGAAGTGATTTTAGGCATGACCTTCTATTTTGTTCAAAAATAGGAAGAATAAGACGAAGATTCTCTTTTTGGGGAGTGGGGCAATGCAGTGTTGTTTTGTAATGGGTATAATGAGACTGCCCATTTGTTGGTAGATTGAATAGGACAGATATCATTAATGTATGAATGAACATTGACCTCAGAGAGGTCACATTATTTCTAACGTAGTTTGATTCATCTGGGATCAGGATGCTTTATCTAATTGCTAAACCTTTGACAATTTTTATAAATAGGTTATTAGACCTCATGGAGGTCGCACTACCTCTCATTGTGGGTAAAAAAACTCAAATACATATTCATCCTTAAAATCTATATTATACTCATTCAATAAAGAATAATATTCATTTTGGAATGAATGAGAATTATGATGCTGCTCTTGATTTAAAACGTATTCTTGAACAATCTTTTTTTCTTTCCAACCCACAGAAAACACACCATAACCGCTTTGCCATTCAAATTTATAAGGAGATAGATTTTCTTGTATGATATATCGGGATGAGGCCTTTTTTATTTCTCTGACCAAATCAGGAATCAATTCTTCTAAACTATAGTCGAGTAGCAAATGCACATGGTCAACATGCCCATTTACCGCAAGAGAATAATGTCCCCGTCTTGTAAGGACTCCTGACATATATGAAAATAATTTTGGCCGCCATGATTGATGTAATATTGCATTTCGGTTTTTAACTGCGAAAATGATATGTAGATATACTTTCTTGTATGTATTTGCCATTAGACATGTTTTATTAATGTGACCTCTCTGAGGTCAATACCTCATGTATGAATTTAATTCTAACGTAGTTTGATCCCTCTGGGATCAGGGTGCAATATGCTTTTATTGATTTAAAGAAATATTTTTAATAATTGTATTACCCTTAATTCGACCTCACAGAGGTCACACTATATTAGATTGTAAGCAATATAACACCATATGATCTCATGTATGAGTTTAATTTTAACGAAGTTTGATCCCTCTGGGATCATATGTTTATGCTGCAATACCGTATAAAGAGATAATTTCATATATATGTATATAATCCTTAATTCGACCTCAGAGAGGTCGCACTTCGTAAGATCTGGGATCAGGATGCAAATATGTTTTTATCGATTTAAAGAAATATTCTTAATAATTGTATTACCCTTAATTCGACCTCACAGAGGTCGCACTTCGTAAGATCGTACGTAATATAATAACCAATGACCTCAGAGAGGTCACACTATCATTATTTGTATGTAATTGCCATTATTCATGTTTATTTAATGTGACCTCTCTGAGGTCAATGGCCCACGTTTGAATTTAATTCTAACATAGTTTGATCCCTTTGGGATCATATACTTATGATTTTATTGATTAAGGAGACATTTTAAATATAATAGTTACCTTTTATAACTTAATTATTTTCTTTACAAATCTTTCTTCAGCTATATTTACTACCATGATATACTGACCACTTTTTAATCTCTCCGTATTCACAGTAATTTTATTTTTTCCTTTTATTATCCTTGTTGATTTCTCCGTGATATTTTCAATCAGTCTACCATTAATATCATATAATTGAAATGATGCCAAAGCTTCATCTTCCGTGAATAACTCTAAAGAAAGGGTGCTAGAAACGGGATTTTCAAGTAAGGTGACATATGCTTTACCTATCCTATTGACATTGAGGGCTATGACATCGGAATAATCAAAATCGCCGTTATAATCTATTTGTTTTAATCTATAATAATACGTTGCACTCAAGGCAATATTATTATCAATGAATTCATACTCCTGTGTTGTACTTGTGGTACCACTTCCATCTACTTCGCCTATTTTTTCAAAACCATTAGAAAGATCGAGACTTCTTTCTATTTCAAATACATCATTATTTATCTCAGTTACTGTAATCCAATTGAGGTTGTTTTCATCAATTTTCTGATTCCAATATCCTGAAAAGCTTAATAAATCAATAGGCACTGTGCCATCGCGTAATCCAGCACTTATATCTTCCACTGTTTGTCCTACTCCTATAGTAAAAGAATTAGTAGTACCATCTGCACTGTTTTGCACATCACTATCAATACTAGAGTCATTTCCAATATTGGGGTCAACAAAAGAAACATTCCGATCTAACGGCTCTACAAACATCACTGTATATGTACCAACCATAAGTGGCGCGAAGGTATACTGCCCTTGATCATTAGTAGTTGTTTCTGCTACTACTTCTCCATCAGCATTTAGAAGTTTGACTCTTATATTAGCTTCTAACAAATCTACACCAGGCTCGTATATGCCTGCCGTACCTTTTAACTCATCAAACCATACTATTCCGCTTATAGTGCCTCCTGAATATATCCCAGCATCCAGATTGCTGATTGTTTGTCCTTGTATTATTGAGAAGGTAGAGGAAGTATTTGGGCCATTGGCTCCTGTAATATCGCTGTCTATTTCTTCATCACTCACGGCATTGGGAGCACTTGTCACAAGGCCTCCAGCTAGGATCAATTCTATGTAGTAATCACCTGGGTCAATGTCATTAAATTTGTAATAACCTGCTTCCCCAGATACGGGATCATTTGTAGTCACAGTATTGCTTATTAATGTGCCATCGCTACTAAAAAGCCTAACTGTTATACCATTTATTCCGCTTTCATTATCATCTCGTATGCCATCACCATCAGTATCATTCCAAACAAAATCTCCTACAGATGTGCCTGTTATATAACCCGCATAAATGTTATCCACAATCTCTCCAGATGCCAAGTTGACGGTGCCAGATATGCCTGTATTGGCATTAATATCACTATCTACGTTGTCGTTATTTCCAGCATTTGCCTGTGTAGCAGCAAAGCCTACACCTGCTTCAAACTCAACCAAATAAAAACCTGGAACAAGGCCTGTAAACTGGTAGCTTCCGGCGATTCCATTTGCTGTAGTAGTTGTGGTTGTAGCTATTCTTGTATTGCTATCAGGGCTGCCATCTTGGTTGCCATCTTGGTAGAGATTTACTATGATATTATTAATTCCTGAATCTCCATTTTGCCTTACTCCATCAGCGTTTTCATCATTGAATGCAATACCTGAAATGATGCCTAATGTAAACAAGCCGAGGTCATAATCATCTCTGTTATTTCCTGGGGCTACTACAATAGATGCTGTTCTGTTGGTTTCTCTTATAAAATCACTATCCTGTCTAAAATTATTTCCTGCGCCATTAGTAGTAATCGTAAATCCATTCAAATCAGTAACTACTAATACATAGCTGCCTTGTGAAACACTAAACCGATATTGGCCTGCATCCCCATTATTTGCCGATGCTGATACGGTCTGACCCAATGGATTATTCATATCATCTGGAATTCCATCCGTATTACTGTCTGTAAAAATAGATATTGAAATTCCATTTAATCCACCTTCTCCATCATCTTGTATTCCGTTACCATTGAGGTCAGCGAATACAAAATCTCCAATAAAGATATCTGCATCTTTACATAAGGTAACATTAGCACAGTCTGAATCCGCACAATCTACTAATCCATCATTGTCATTATCTATTCCATCATTACATGTGGTCAAGTTATTCTCGGATGCACTACATGAGTTAGCGAAGCAAGAAGGTTCGCCATCAGCTTGATCTAAATCGTCAAATAATATACCTGTAACTGGTATGCTTTGGCTTTGGCTTTTAAACTCATCTATTTCTACAAAAGAAGTAGAATATTCATCAGTTGTGCCCGTTCTAGCCCAGATTACATTGAAACATTGATCTTCATTGCCGATAGCATCAGGAGAGATGTTAAAACACAATGTAGACGTTTTTACCCATGTGTTAGTAGACACTTCGAAGGTGCTGGACTCAAAACCGCTGAGGTTAATAGAATAATTTAAGAAACCCAAATCAGAATCAAAATCTATCCCATTTTTATCACTGGCATCTGTATTTTCTGTATTTTCTAAGAGTGTAAATGGAGTAAAGGTATTTTGCTCCATTACGGATATACCTTGTACAAAAGTGGCTATGTCTGAATTATAAAACAAACCATATTTCTGTCCTCCCAGAAGGAAAGACGTTCTGCCTTCACTTTTTAATTCTACACTATAGCATGCTTGATTGGTCTCACAATCCAGAGATTCTAGAGTGAGTCGAATCCCATATAATTGCTGTTCTTGGTCAATGCAAGGAGTAGCAGATTCACAACTGGGGTCAGCGCAATCAATAAGCCCATCATTATCATTATCAAGCCCATCACTGCATGCTGAATCACTAATTTCTGTAGGATTTCCTATGCCACATTCAGAAGAGATACATGCTCCGTCTCCTTCATTTTCATCTAGATCATCATATATATTTACCTCTGCATTTTCAGTAGCATTTTGCCCTGTCCATTCTGATACTTCAACAAATGCGGTAGCGTAAGAATCTGTTAATCCGGGTCTGGCCCAAACGAGGTTAAGACATGCCTCAGGAGTATTAATTGTCTCATCTTCTAAGTCAAAACAAAGAAGGGTAGTATTTACCCATTCGCCATCAGCATTAAAAGAAATACCTCCAGAAGCAAGATCCATTAGATCTATGCTATAGTTTAAAAACCCTAATGTTGCATCAAATGGCAGCAAACCGTTAAAAGCAGAAGCATCAGTTCCTGGTACATTTGTGGTAAGTGTAAATGGGGAGTAATCGTCAGGAGGAAGTTGAGCTGTTCCTGATCCTACTTTATATTTTGCTTTCGAAGCGTCGTAAAATACTCTGTAGTTTTGTCCTGCTAGTTTCCAAGGAGCACCATTTGCACTTCTTAACTGGACAAAATAACATACTTCTTTTTTTTCGCAATCGATACTTTCGAATTTGAATCTTATATCGTAAGTCTGCTGTGCGTTGAGAAATGTTGTGCATAAAAGCACGTAACACGAGAGTGTTAAAATTAAAGTTTTCATCACCTAAATTTGTTGTCATCAAAATAATATTCA
Organism: Saprospiraceae bacterium; assembly: GCA_036479655.1. Taxonomy (GTDB): domain Bacteria; phylum Bacteroidota; class Bacteroidia; order Chitinophagales; family Saprospiraceae; genus CAJXUU01. The sequence continues at coordinate 3,443 of JAZGFO010000237.1, read as the reverse complement.
GATCCCTTTGAATACTATCGGGGCAAAAATACATATTATAAATATATATAATGCATTATTTGCTCTTTTTTAGGTAATTAAGTTTTTCTTGTCCTTTATTTTATCGTTTTTAAGAATAAAAAAACGAATGATATAGCATCATTCGGTTAATAAGTCTTTATAGTTTATATCTCTGTATTAAGCGATGATGTAGTATACATCCTGTTCTGCGTTGGGAAATTACTCATTTAGCTCGCAAAAATTGTAAAGTTCCGCCTTGATCAGAATCAAAACTTTCATCAAACCCAACCCAACCAGACATTATTTAGTTGACTCAGCACTAGTTAATTTTAATAATCTTTTTAGTTTTTATGATCTCATTGTCATTTCTTACTTCTACCAGATAATTAGCAGAAAGAAGATTTCTAATATCGAGTATTATGCCTTTACTTCCTTGATTGATTTTTCTGTTTAAGACTTTGGCTCCTGCTACGTTTCTAACAGTCACGCTATAATCATTACCCTGAAGTTCTTTGCTAAAGTCAATATTTAGGTCTGTACTGGCTGGGTTAGGCCCTACTTTAATTTGTACAAAGGCTTCGCTTTCCTGATCAAAACCTTTAATGTCCTCAAAATATTCGTTCACTTCAAGAGCTTGAATATTCTTTGGCCCTTTCCATTCTGTCATTTCAATAAATGCTGTGGCCAATTCTCCAGTTTTTTCTTCTCTGGCTAAAGTGATGACCTCTTCGTTTTGGAAAGGTTGTAGAATTTTAAACTCTAAGCCTGCAATAGATTTCCAGTCGCCACCATCTGATACTACGTCTCCTTGAGTGCTTATGGTCTTTAGGTTAGAATAAAAACTTAAAAAGCTCAAATTTTGTGAATAAGAGATTAAACCATGACCAGTAACATCCACATTCTTTAAATGATTATCGATTTCGATGGGAGTATACTTAGAAGAAGTTAACATTGATCTGGCTTTGTTTTCTGATAATTGAAGTTTTTCAGAATTATAATACAATCTCATATTGTACCCTCCTAATATAAGAGCAACCCTGTCTGTTTTTCTTACTTGGATTTCTACATTAAGCGTTTGGCTGTGTGTGTTGATTCCTATTTCTTTCACTCTAATGTCTACAGTTCTTTGACCATATACACTAATAGAGATCATGACGATTAAAAAAATTAAAATATTTCTCATTACTCAATTATTTCTAACAGATAAAAAATTAGTTTTCTTATTATATGTAATAGACGTTTGTGGGATCTAATACCTACAGGAATCATACAAAAATACACACTAATAAATGAGCATATTTGTAAAACTTTGTAAAATGAATGACGCTATCGTAGTTATTCCTTACTACTTCTTGTAGCTATTGTGATCTTACTTCAATTTACAAAGAAGACTTCACAAATGCTGAATGGAATACTTTTTCGTCCCTTTCATTCACAATTTTAAGGAAGTAGCTTCCAGCTGGTGTATCCTTCATATCTATTTGATAAGCACTCACACCTCTATCTATTTTTTGTTTTCTTATTAGATTTCCCGAAACATCTACCACTATGACCATTCCATTCGACATTTCGCTAAACGGCCCGATTTGCACATTTACAAATTCAACTACAGGATTTGGATATATATTGATATTGGTTTGAAACAGATCAGTTGTCGCTATATGACCATTGTCAAAATCAAAATATTCATTTACAATAACCTTTGTTTGTTTTGATTCTGTTACCCATTCTGATAAAGAAACAAATGCTGTGGCCAATTCTGAGGTTTCCTTAGGCCTGGCCCATGTTAATTCAAACTGTTCATTTTGTGCATGGCTGAAACATACATTTGATGTTTTTATCCACTCTTGGGGGTGTAGTATGGTTACTTTATTTTTATCAAATTCTAGTGCATCTGTAGCAAGATTAATCATTGTTATATCTATTTCTTCAGAATGGTGCTTTCGCAACGAACGCATTTTTCCATATACTTTTTGATGACCATATGTGGCAATATTGTTATCTAGCAACGATATCTTTTGTGGATTATAATATATTCTATAATTCTGTCCAGCAAGACTTATGTCCGAATTTTCTAGTGACTTTAATTCTAAATCCATACATGATTTCGTCTCTCCCAATGAGGTAGGGCTAAATCTTATATCTACTCTGCTTTGGGCTTGCACAAGATTAATGAGCATTATCAAGGAAACAGTTATTAATAGTCGGTTCATTATATTATAATTTATATTACAATAATTTATAATATGACAATAATTATGCCAAGTAAACGACAATTGATATTATTCATTTGTGCTTTAATAGAAAGGCAGTTAATTTTTATCTGATTTAGAATGAAAACTCGGAGTTATGCTGTAAAATAATGTAGGTTTTACAAACCATGAGCAGATGAAAAAGAGCAAGCATAATGTGTGCGGTGCTTTGCTCTTAGAGCACCAGTTAGAATAGAAAGAATACAATAAATACGGTTGGGTGGAAATGGCAAGAGTGAAAGTAATTAATGATTCTGAGTAGATTGCAAAATCATAGGGTCATTCACCCCTGTGCCATCTGATAATTTAATAAAGTCTTGATAAATCTGAATCAATGCTGGGCTGCTTACTTTATCTTCATCGAGTATTGAAATTTCTGTGTAAGCAGTCGCATACCCACCAGTTAAGCCTTCTCTGGCCCATACAATATTCAGTGACCCCTGAGAATTAGTAGCTTGAAAACAGATATTAGTGGTAGAGAGCCAAGGAGAAAATGCGGGGAGAGTGACTATTTCTTCTTGGTTGTCAGTCATTCTTACTGAATAATTTAAGAATCCTAAGTTTTGTGCAAATTTGAGGTTTCCATATCCCCTAGCATCAATATTGTGAAGTGACTGGTTAAGATCAATCTTGTCATATGTCTTTGAAACGAGCAATGATGTTAAGTCATTATCAACAAATTTTAACTGAAGAGCATCATAAAACAACCGATAATTTTGTCCAGCCAATTTGATGTCGATATTCGATATGTTTTTAAATTGTGTATCAAAACAAAGCACATCTGCCGATTTATTGACATTGGTCGGAACCAGTCTAATTTCTACTTTTTCTTGTGAAAATAATGAAAAGATAGTGCATACCCCGATGCAAGTAATAGTAATTATACGTTTCATGATATTTAGAATTCCTTAATGCAAATATTATAAAAATATTTAATATGTAATGAATTTTAGGTAATTATTTTTAAATCGCAACTACTCAATTCGTGTGTTTTTAAGTAAAAAAGAATCTTTTTTACTAAAATTAGTGCGCCCTGACTAGTGCTGTGTCAAGCTATAAATGATGGTGATTTGGAATCTTTTAAGCCTGCACATCGTTGGAAAATAACTCATTTAGCTCGCTAAAATCGTAAGTTTTCCGCCTTGTTCAGCCTCAAAATATTCATCAAACCCCAGCCACCATTTAACACTT
>JAZGFO010000236.1:0-4133 GCA_036479655.1 Saprospiraceae bacterium | reverse complement strand
TAATCACTTCCAATATAATGAGTTAGAAGCTGTTACAGTCGACCAGTGGCAAACCCCTTTCTACTGGTAATCCTAGCTTATGAAACGTGATATTATTAGACGATTAGTTCAGCATTATTGGATCGTTTACAAATGGTGTAGGTTTTCAAGGCTACTTTATAAACACTTCTATTTTAAAATAAAAAAGCTCACACCGTAAAAATCTTAGGGATTGTACGACATGAGCCTTATTTTTCTGTTTATTGGACTTATTAATCAGAAAACTCTTAATCTTAGATAATCCCTAACTAATTCTAAAACTAACTTCAATATTTTAAGAACATTTATTCTTAAAAATAATATACAAAAATATAATTAAGATATCAATAAAAAACTGAATAATTAAACTTGACTCGGAGGGATTAATAAGTCCAAATAGTAGGTCTGTATTTTATTTTACTTGTATTTATATCTAAGTGAATAAAACGTTCATGATAATTAACTTCTTTTTGATAAATGCCTATTCCCCTTATACCATATTCTAGAGCTATTCCTAATAATGTGTGAGCCTTTTCACCCCATACATTTACATCGCAAGCCTCACCTCTGGGATGCGAACCATTTATCGAATCTCTATTTTGTGATTTTTCATGATCTAGACATCTATATGCGCTTGTTATCGTGAAAGGGAAATTGCATTCTTTTCTTATTGATAATATATTTAACATAAAAGAATAATTCATTTCTTCCTTGTCACAACAAGGGCAAGTAAATTCATCCCTAATGAAATATGGCTTGAGTACATCCCATTGTTCGAAGGTCATTATATGCCTTTAGAAAATTTTAAAATAAAACATTGCTGCTAAAGTAACAGCAAAAATAATCCAAGCCCAAAATGGAATGAGTTTACGTCCTACTTGCACCCCAGATTCAATTAAAATAGACATGAACCACTTTTTAAGTTGACCCCATCTATCATTTAGATTAAGAGAAATTAAGGGCTTGAGAACATCCTCTGTAGTTTCTAATTTATCAGGCACTTTGATTTTCTGATCTGGTTTTTCAATTGGCTTAGATTCTAAGTTATTAAAATCTATTCTTTTATCATGCGTTTTATTTTCTATGAAATCATTCATAGCTCTATCCATCCTTTATTAATGGTTATTCTAATAATATATCATAGATTTTATCTATCTTTTTTTCCATTTTGTCTGTTTGTTTTATTAAATTATTAACATCAGCAGTAACAGTGCCCCATGCTATACCAATAGTAACAGCAAAAATAATAAACTGTAAAATCATAGCAATTATCCATTTCTGATTATCTCTCATTTTTTCTCATTTTTTTTCTAGCAGAATCTGGATTTTCTTTAATCCATTGAAGTAGATTATATAGTTTAACGTTTATCTTTTTTTGCTTAACTAAAAGTTCCCTAATACCTATGCAAGTAGAATCAGTTAATGTGCTATCATTGATGCCATCATAAAAAGTAAAAGGGAACAGTATAATTAAGATAAAGTTTATCTTATCTTCGCTTTAATGTTTTTATCTTTCCCTTGAATATATGACCCAACCGCAAGTATTATTCCAACTGCCAATTTCATCCAGTCTATGTCGCCGGATAGATTTTCAAGGTAGGCATTAATAGTAGTGATTATAATAATTATAAAACCTAAGATGTTAGTTAATGTATTTTTTAAATCTCTCATACATACTCCATTTATTAGTAATTAATTCTATTCTTTATTTAATATATTTTCTATGATGCTCATAATAATTTATAAAATTCTTAATTTCTATAAGACTATGACCATTTATAATAATTTCTATAATAAATCGAAACTTAACATTATTGTCTAATACATCAACATAAGGATTATCTGAAGGAACTACAGCTATCCATTCACTGGCATAATAGAGTGAATCGTTATTTTCTGTCCACCAGTTTCTATCTTCGTTTACATATATTTTATATTTTTTATCCGGAATTGGAATATCTATAATATTTGTATAATCAATAAAGGCTTGATTCATATCTTCAGCAGTAATTTGAGCTAGCTGCGGCTTCGGATTGCATGCGAGAAATAATATTGCGAGAAATAATATTGTTAAAATTTTCATTTTATTCCTTATTTTTAATAATTATTATAAACTACCAGTTTAACCCAATCAGTTCTAGTTGCTTTTGCTATCCCATCCGTTGTTTCGATTTGCCCAATTCTAGGCTGCATTAATAACGTTTTCAGCCCTACTGGCATAACTGTTTGAGCAACCTGAGTATCATCTATAAAAAATGTAACAAAACTATCATTTGTGACTATCTTAAAGACTTTAAATACGGCCGTTGACGAAATGCCTGTGTCAACATCTGTATTAACACCACCAACTCTAACTCGTGCTATAAAGTTTGCACCTTCAGCACTCGCATGTCGAAAAGAGACACTATTATCTGCATCGTGTATCATCATGCAGATATGAGATTCCATGTTCGTATTATTTTCATTAACTCTTCTATGGGATATTTCTGTTCTTGGAAGCAGTTTAAAGATACCCTCTGTTAGCGGGTATCCTAAATCTATATAGGAATTTCTTCCACTTACTGCTGCCGTCTGCATCCTATAACTTCCACCTTCCTCTCCTATCATGGTAACTACCGAGCCTAGTCCTTGTGCTGTCCATTTTGGAGGAAGTATTGATCCTATAAATTCTTCATAAAAATCTATTGATATATTTGGTTTAACTAAATTTCTCTGTATTGATACTTTACCACTATTATCAACATTAATTCGTTGATTGCCTGCTCCGTCCGCAATGATAATATTCTTTGATAAATTTGGGGCAAGTCCGGTAACATTAGCGCCAATAATTGTGTTGTTGACTCCTGTGACTATGCCGCGACCTGTATTATAGCCAATAAAAACATTGTATCCTGTGAACAGACTGTTGACAATATCATATCCGGCTTGATAACCCAAAACAGCGTTGCCATTGCCGTTGCTGTTGGAGTAGAGGGCATAAGATCCTATGACAGTGTTATTCATACCGATACTGTTGCTATACATAGCATCTCTGCCCATTGCTATATTATTTTCTCCAATAACATTGCTATACATAGCATAATTGCCAACTGCTATATTATTGCTTCCACTTGAATTATGGTATAAACTACGTACTCCGAAAGCATTATTGCCAGTACCATTAATGTTGGTACGAAGAGCACTCATTCCATTTGCTGTATTATCTGAACCAGTAGTATTGGCAAATAGAGAATTCATACCAATGGCAGTATTCTGGTCACCGGTAGTGGTTGTGCTTAAAGCACTATGCCCGACTGCAGTGTTATACATTCCATCCGGAAGAAGTGCGTCTCCAGCCCCAAGACCTACAACCGTACCAGAATTTGCAATGTCTGCATAAAGTGCAGTCGTTCCACCTATATCGTAACCGTCAGTTGTACCTATACTTTTGGCAGATATATTTTTAGTAGTAATAACATTACCTAATGGATCAACCCGAACATCTTTTTGCGAAACAAAAGAAGGTAATGATTCTGCTCTTTGATTATACAACTGAGATACTTCGTCTTCTGATAATGCTCGACCATAGATTTTTAGTCCATCTATGTATCCGTCTACTCCACTTGCTGCGCCACCTGACTTAAACTCAAATCCATTAAAGGCTACTGTAGGCGCTGCCATTACTTTTGATGCTATCTCTTTTCCGTTTTTATAGAAGACACCTGTTGTTCCGTTATAAGTAAAAGTCAACTGCTGCCAAACACCTGTCTGTAGTGTACCTACCGGCAAGTCAGCTGGTTCAAATCTATCTGCCATATTAATACCACAATAGACAGCTCCACCAGTAGAAGCGTGAAACATAAATGCGCCCCATATAACACCAATTTGTTGGTTATTGGTTACTGTTGTATTCGGATTGTGCCACCATGATACAGTAAATACTGAGGGGTTACCAAAATCACCAGTAGCTAGAGTATTAGTTCCATCCAGATTGTATGCACCACCACCATTAAATCCAGTAGTTGCTCCCCATGTTGCTCCTGAAACTGTACCGTGGTTATTTCCACTAGATGCATCTAATATAGTTGTACTATCAATAGAATTGCTGTTAAAATTTGATGCAAAAATTAACCCCT
>JAZGFO010000235.1:0-18725 GCA_036479655.1 Saprospiraceae bacterium | reverse complement strand
TGATTCTAATAGTATTTCGGAGTGGTTCTCTGATTTAACTTTTTATATGTTTGATCTGTTTTTTATTCCTGATATTTATGAAATTTTGTTTTTGTGGATTAGAAAGGATGTAAGACTGCTTACTGACGAAGAAAAACAAATTGCAAAGCATTATTTTAAAAATGCTATTGATCTTAGTCAAGTGAGAATAGATGTCAATATGTCAAAAATGGTCCAAAAACGAGCACAAGCATTTGTTACCTTTCATACCATTCACTATAATAATGAAATCCCTAAAGAGATTTTTATTCACGAATTGGTACATATTTGGCAATACCAACAAATGGGTTCCGTATATATTTATCGAGCACTTAAAGCGCAGAAATCTAAGGAGGGTTATGATTATGGAGGTGTCGAAGGTTTGTATAATGCAATGCTATCCCACAAGCGATTTATTGATTTTAACTTTGAACAACAAGGAGAAATATTTGAAGATTTTTGTAAAATTCAAAACATTGAAGCCTTATTTCAAAATCAAATGGTAATGGCTACTTATCAATACTTTATTGGACAAGTAAATGGTCAAAACGACAACCCATAATATAGTCGATTGGTATAGTGGATTTATTTAGTGGTTTATCGTAATATCAATGTTTTTTTAGCTAAAAACAGATAACAATAGAACTACATACTATACAAAACACCAATCAAAGTAGCAGAAAGCAAAGATGCTAAAGTGCCACCGAGCAATGCTTTCATCCCAAATTCCGATAAATTTTTTCTTTGAGAAGGAGCTAAAAAACCAATTCCACCAATCTGGATACCAATAGAAGCAAAATTGGCAAAGCCACATAACATATATGTTGCCATGATAACACTCTTTTCATGAGTCAGATGAAGTGCGTTTTCAGGATTTTTTAATTCTGAGAGTTGAATGTAACCTACAAATTCACTTGCTGCCAATTTGATTCCAAGGAGTTGCCCCATTAATGTTGTGTCTTCAGATGCAACGCCTATTAACCACATTAAAGGTGCAAATAAGTAACCTAAGATTAGCTCAAGAGATAATGCTTGATAAGGTGTATTAGTGGCAATAAACATGTTTATTGCATCTCCATTCAAATTGTAAGGTAAGTTTCCTGCCCATCCTAGAATACCATTTAGCATAGCTATGAAGGCAACAAATACGAGCAACATTGCACCTACATTAGCAGCTAATTTTAATCCTTCAGATGTTCCCGTTGCTATTGCATCAAGAATGTTTGAACCTATTTTTTCGTTATTTACTTTTACTGTTGAATCTATTTTTTCTGTTTCGGGAAATAACATTTTTGATACTACAATTGCACCTGGCGCTGCCATTACAGATGCGGCTAATAAATGCCGAGCAAATTCAAGTCTTTTGACAGGGTCATCACCACCCAGAAAACCGATATATGCAGCTAATACACCTCCAGCGACTGTAGCCATTCCCCCTATCATAACTAATAATATTTCTGACCTAGTCATTTTGTCCAGGTATGGTTTTATCATTAATGGTGCTTCTGTCTGTCCTAAAAAGATATTACCTGCAACACTTAGACTTTCGGCACCAGATATGTTTAAAAATTTAGTCATTATTTTAGCTAAAAAACTAACAATCATCTGCAGTATGCCTAAATAAAACAACACAGAAGTAAGTGCCGAAAAGAATATTATTGTAGGAAGAACTTGAAACGCAAATATAAAACCGTAAGAATTGATATCCATTAAGTCGCCCATTAGAAATTTTGAGCCGTCACGAGTAAAATCCAGTAGATTAGTAAAAGCTCGTCCACCAAGGTCAAATATACCTCTTATAAAACTAAGATCAAATCTGTAAGTTCCAACATTAAACCCAATATCGGATCCTTTCAAAATCCCAATTGCAAGTAGTAGTTGGGCTGATAGACCATAAGCTACGGTCTTCCAATTTATCATTTTTCTATTAGAACTAAAAAAATAGGCTATTCCTAATAATACCACCATGCCCAAAATACCACGTAAAATAACAGTTAATAAGTCCATTTATGTTGTTTTCGTATTTAGTTAAAAACGATTGTTCTAAATTACGACCTTGAATAATTTCCAAAGTTGTATTATTGCGGTGTAAATTAGTAAAAATATTTAAACTTTATAAAATGCTTATAATCGGGATATCTGGAGGCAGTGGCTCAGGAAAGACTTCATTTATAAAAGATGTACAGTCAAAGTTTGCTCAAGAGGAGATTACAATACTATCCCAGGATGATTATTATTTTCCTAAAGAAAAGCAATTGATAGATAAAAATGGTGTAATAAATTTTGATCTACCAACTTCAATAGATTTAAAATCATTCAGTAATGATTTACAGCGGTTAAAAGCTGGAAAAACAGTAGAAAGAACAGAATATACATTCAATAATAAAACGGTAAAACCTAAAACACTTATATTTAAACCCTCTAAAATATTGATAGTTGAAGGGCTTTTTGTGTTTCATGTTCCAGAAATGTATAAAATGTTGGATTTAAAAATCATGATTTATGCAAGTAGTGCTTTGGCTGTCATTAGAAGAATACAGAGAGATAAAGTAGAACGTAATTATCCTCTTGAAGATGTTCTATACAGATATGAGCACCATGTACTACCTGCATATCTTCAATATATTGAGCCGTATATGGATAGGGTAGATATCATAATTAATAACAATATTAATTATAATAAAGCACTTGATATGATGATAAGTTATATCAAGTCTCAATAAAATTTATTAAGCGTTTTGTTTTTTATGATTCAATGTTTGAGACCATCAATTATAACTTTTTTGCACTCAAATTTGTTGTGTTTTGAGGATGTTTGCTCAATATTTTATGGTTAAAGTGCAAATATTAATTTTTATTAATTAATAATGTGTTGAGTATCAATTAGATTTGCATGTTGCTATTTTTTTATATGAGTTCTATGTGCCGTTATGAGTGTGGTATAAATTAAAGACGTATATTTGCGTCGTTTTTCAAGATTTAAATTTAAAATTAGACATGCAAGGTAAAGGATTATTGAAGTTTTTCTTGATATTGATCGCAATAGTAAGTGCGATTCAATTGATTTATTTTTTTCCTACTAGAAAAGTAGAGAAAGCTGCAGATGCTTATGCAGAAACAAGAGCAGGTAATGTAGCAGAAGCGAGCCAATACGTAGAACGTAAATTGGCTAAAGCTGAATTTTTGGATTCTATATCAGGTGAAACTGTATTTAGTATTCCTGGAGTTAGCTCGTATACATATAATGATTTGAAGAAAAGACAATTAGGTCTTGGATTGGATCTTAAAGGTGGTATGAGTGCTGTTTTACAAGTTGATCTAAAAGAATTGATTAAAGATTTAGCAGGAAGCAAATCTAAAGATCCACTATTTTTAAAAGCATTAGAAAACGCTTCTAAGGCACAAGAAAATAGTCAATCTGATTATGTAACTTTATTTGCAAATGCTTATAGAACAGTAGCACCTGGTAAAAGATTAGGTAAGTTGTTTCAACGGAGTGAATCATTAGGGGAGATTACACTAGAGACAACTGATGGAGAAGTAGTAAGAATGTTAAGAACAACAGCTAATGAAACTGTTGATTTAACATTTAAAATGTTGAAAGAAAGAATTGACAGATTAGGAGTTGTACAACCTAATATATCTTTGGATGCTGGTAGAGATCTTATCTTGGTAGAAATGCCAGGGGTGGAGAATGCAGAAAGAATGAAAAAGAACATTCAGGCTAGTGCTCAATTAGAATTTTGGAATACTTATAGAATGAGTGATCCAGGAATTAGCGCGGCATTTATTGAAGCAGACAAAAGAATTGCATCAGTAAGAGGTCAAGAATTGACAGCAAAAATAGACTCAACTTATGAACTTATCTATGATAATGATGGTAACGTAACAGATTCTACATTAGTTGTTAAGGAAAGTACAGATCAATTTGGAGCGAGTGGACCTCTATTGAGTAAGCTATCACTTAATGGTGGTGGAGGTGTACAGTACTATCCAACGGTAATGGGTATCGCAGATAAAAATAAGCGTAAAGCGGTTATGGAAATGTTGAATACAGCTTCTGTAAAAAGCTTGTTCCCTAAGACATCTAAGTTTATGTGGTCATATAAACCATATAAAGATAATGATGGGTTACTTACTAAGAAATATGAGTTATACCTTATTAAAACTCAAAGTGGAACAGACAAAGCTCCAATTGAAGGTGATGTTGTAACTAATGCTTCTCAACAAGTAGATCCTAACTCTGGACAACCAGAAGTGTCACTTACTATGGACGCTAAAGGAGCTAAAGCTTGGGCAAGAATGACTACGGAAGCTTATAATAATGGTGGAAGAGAAGTAGGTATAGTTCTTGACAATCAGGTAGTATCTGCACCTGGTGTAAGAAATGGTGCAATTACTGGAGGCAGAACATCTATCTCAGGTAGTTTCAGTATTCAAGAAGCTGTAGATTTTGCTAGTATATTAGAAGTTGGTAAGTTGCCAGCAAAGACTAAGATTATTCAAAGTTCAGTTGTTGGGCCTTCATTAGGTGCTAAGAATATTAAGAGTAGTTTCTTATCATTAGCAGCTGGATTTTTATTGTTAGTCTTTTTTATGATGTTTTATTACGGAGGTAGTGGGATCATATCAATTATAGCTTTATTGACTAATTTATTCTTCATATTTGGTACATTATCTTCATTTGGTACAGTATTGACGATGCCTGGGATAGCAGGTATAATACTTACAATAGGTATGGCAGTTGATGCCAATGTTATTATATTTGAACGGATACGGGAAGAATTGAGAGCAGGTAAGTCTAATCTTGCAGCAATTGCTGATGGTTTTAGACATTCATATTCTGCCATAATTGATGCCAATGTAACTACGTTGTTAGTTGCATTAGTATTATCATATTTTGGTTTAGGACCAATAAAAGGATTTGCAGTTGTATTGATTATTGGAGTTTTGTCTTCAATATTGACAGCTGTACTATTTGGAAAATTAATGGTAGACAATTATACCTCAAAAGGGAAAGAATTAAGTTTCTGGACAGGAGCATCTAAAGGTCTTTTCTCAAAAATGAATTTTGATTGGATGGGAAAAAGAAAATTGGCATATATCTTTTCAGGAGTATTGATTTTAGCTGGTTTGGTTTCTATATTCACAAGAGGGTTTAACTTGGGAGTTGATTTTCAAGGTGGATATTCTTATGATGTTCAATTTGACAAAGCTGTTAATATAGAGGATGTTAAGAAGAGTCTTGGTGATGTTTTTGGAGCAGTACCAGTTGTAAAAACAGTTGATTCTGACAATACTTATAAAATTACCACTTCATATCTTATCGATAGTAATTCTGAAGATGCAGATGATCAAGTAGGAAGTAAATTATACGAAGGCTTGAAAGCAGCAGTAGGTTCTTCAGTTTCTTATGAAGATTTTATTGATGCTGGAAAAAATTCGGGGATGCATATCATTAGTAGTAGCAAGGTAGGACCTACGATTGCAGATGATATATCGAATAGTTCTTTCTATGCTGGTATATTTGCATTGATATTAATATTCTTATATATCTTCTTAAGATTTAATAAATGGCAATATTCATTAGGTGCAGTTGCTGCCCTTTTTCATGATTCATTAATCGTATTAGGGATGTTTTCTCTATTGAAAGATGTAATGCCTTTCTCACTTGAGATTGATCAAGCATTTATTGCAGCGATACTTACGGTAATTGGATATTCAATCAATGATACAGTTGTAGTATTTGATAGAATCAGAGAATACCTTGGAATCTATACTAATAAAAATAAGGATGAAGTATTAAACCTTGCATTAAATAGTACATTTTCAAGAACAATAGTTACATCTATGACTACATTGATAGTTGTAGCAATACTCTTAATATTTGGAGGAGCAAGTATCAAAGGATTTGCATTTGCATTGTTGATTGGTATTCTTGTGGGTACATATTCTTCAATATTTATTGCAACACCTATAGTTAGAGATTTGACAGATGACTTGACTATGAGAAAATCTTCATCAAGTATGTCGAGCAATAGTGATACAAGAAGAAATGATAAAAGTTTTAATAGAGTAGCTAAAAGCTAAATATTAGAAAATATCATTTTTTGTAAAATATTAAAGCTCCATTCAATAAGATTGAATGGAGCTTTTTTTAATTATGGATACACTTAAATTTTATGGCTAAATACTATTACCTTAACCTGTTTATCGGAACAAAAGCACTCTTCTTGCCTTTTGTAACAATCATTACTTCATTAATAGCAATATTGTTAGGCGTAGATTGGTGGATGCCTGTTACAGGAATAGTTATATTTTCTATTATTATTTTAAGTATGCGTATTGGTACTATTGAAGTAAAGAATATTAATGGCTGTAATAATATTTATGTCAAGGATTTACAAAACTCAATTATATTAGAAGGGCCGTTTGAATGCAACAGATGGTGGAGTTATAACTTTGGTGGTGAAATGGTGGATTCTCAAGAAAATGAGACGACTAAGACATCAAAAGCAAATACTCTAAATGTTTTTCTCCTAATTTCTGATAAAAATAAAAATGAAATCTTATTTAAAGAAAAAATAGTACTAGATGCCAGATTTCCTAATGAAGTGAATTACTCTCAGATTATGGAAGCCTCTTCATCTTGTATGTCAATAGTTGTCCAAAGAACAGATAAGCTATATGACTTTCTTTTAGTTAAATTAGGTGAAGATTTGAGAAAATTGAATATTTAATTAATATTGAAAAATATTATAATAATAATTGACCAACCGTTTAGTACAATTCTTTCGTCCTATAAAGTATAAGTATTTTAATCAACAAAAATTATAAGATTATGAGATTTTTAAGTTTGGTACTAATTGTTATGATTATAATTTCATGTGGCAAAAGCGATATTAGAGTAACTTGTGAGGAAGTTGATTATGACACAGCGTTTGTAGTGGAATTAGACGATGAAGTTTGTTTTCCTGATGGAAGTACACTTATAATCAAAAACTTTATTTATATGTTTTGTGGGTGTGATGAAATTTGTGTATGGGAAGGAGAATTAGGAATTAGTGTCAAAACAATAGATAGTGAAATGGAAGAAAATACGTTTTCGTTTGGAGTAAGAACCTTTCTTCCTACTCAAAATGGAAAAATATTCGATGATTATTATATTAGCTCAATAACTTATACTTATGATGGAGAGATTAATAATATACCTTGTGAAGATGAGTTTGATCCTAAGAAAATCACAATGACAATGATTATTAGTCCAGATGAGTAACGATTATAAATCTATAATTCTAAATATTAATTGAGTGATTTTGAAAAGGGATTTAAGAAAGATACCTTAGCATTAATTAATTTGATTCAAATTACTTTACATTTGTATCAAATTGTAAAGGATTGAATAAAAAGAAAATATATTTTGCTTCTGATTTCCATTTAGGTGCTGATGGTAAACTAACCAGTAAAGAAAGAGAAATTCAAATTGTGAATTGGTTATCAAGTATTCAAGGTGAAATTGAAGAACTTTATCTTGTAGGTGATATTTTCGACTATTGGTTTGAATACAAGAATGCTATACCTAAAGGTTTTTCTTTGTTTTTAGGGAAGTTGGCGGAGCTCAGAGCATTAAATATACCTATTTATCTCTTTACAGGCAATCATGATATGTGGATGTTTGGTTATTTTGAAGAAGAATTAGGAATTCCCATCTATAGAAAACCAATTATAAAAAAAATTCAAGGAAAAGATTTATTCATAGGTCATGGTGATGGACTTGGACCTAAAGACTATGGTTATAAACTATTGAAAAAAATCTTAAATAATCGCTTGTGTCAATGGGCTTATGCACGTATTCATCCAAATCTAGGTATTGGTCTTATGAAATACTTCAGCAGTCTTTCTCGTGGTTTTGGAAATGAACAGTTCCATAGTAAATCTAAAGAAAGATTAATTGAATATTGTGAATCTGAAATTCAAAAGAGTAAAATAGACATTTTTGTGTTTGGCCACAGACATCTGCCTTTGGATGTTACCTTGAGTAATAACAAGTCTAAGTATTATAATCTTGGGGATTGGGTTAATTTTCAAAGTTATGGTATGATGTATAATGGTGAATTTACTATAGAATACTATAATAAAATAAATAAAACTGTTATCGTAGAATGAGTATCATGAATGTATATGGGATATTTTTGATTACATGTATAAGTATAGGTGCATGTAAATCTTCGCATATTATAGAACAAAATGATAGGGAGTTTGCTGATTTAGATATAGTAGTTAATGTTGCTCAATTAGAGATAGATAACCTCGAGAATATTTACATTTTAACACCTCAAAGTACAATTCTTCAATATCAAGATAATTTAACGCTTAAGTATGAATATAATAACAGTATTGTTGGGAATATTAATAGCATAGATGTATCAAACCCTCAAAAGATACTCTGCTTTGTTAAAGACTTTAACCAAATTATAGTTTTAGACAACACCTTATCAGAAATATCAAAAATAAATCTTTCCCTAAATAATACGTATTTTGAAATAAGTGCAATTGCTAGATCCAATGATAATCTGATTTGGATATTTGATGCATTCAATCAACAGTTGATTAAAATTGATGAAATGGGTAATTCTTTATATAAAAGTAATAGATTGAGTGATTATAACCTAAGCGAAATTTCTCCACAAAGTATTATTGAAAGAGAAAATACTGTTGTATTATATGATAGTACTATTGGTTTTTTGATATTTGACAATTTTGGAAATTATAAAAATTCTATTCCTGAAAAAAATATATCAAACTTTCAATTTTCTGGTGAGTTTCTTTTATTTGTTCAAGAAAGCGTTTTATACAAGTATCATATAAAAAGGTTTGAAAAAGAGCAAATTAGTAAACTGCCACAGTTATTTAAGTCCTTAAAGAAATCTAAACACAAGACTTATTTTATAAATTCTAATGGAATAAAAATTGAATAATCATAAATCTCTTTATATCTTTCATCTTTAGTTGGTAACCTTCTTTTGTAGATTATTAAAAAATATGAAAACCTATACTATAATTAGTAATAACAGTAATCTGTGCAAATTAAAATTATCGACTCAGTCTATACCATCTCCTAATAAAGGTGAAGTCTTAGTAAATTGGAAGGCTACAAGTTTAAATTATCATGACTATTTAGTTGTTATGGGGTTGATTCAAGTGGAAGAAGATAGAGTACCAATGTCAGACGGAGCAGGTGAGATTGTGGAGATAGGAGAAGGAGTTACAGAATGGAAAGTAGGCGATAAAATTATGTCTTTGTTTTTCCCCAACTGGACAAGTAGTACACCTACATTAGAAACAATAAGAAGCATACCAGGAGAATCAATTGATGGCTATATGTGTGCGTTTTCTTGTATGAAAGAAGATCAAATTACACGCATGCCTATTAATTTTAATTTTTTTCAAGCTGCAACTTTACCATGTGCAGGGCTTACAGCTTGGAATGCTCTAATGCATGGCTGCAAACAATTATTACCGCATCATAAAGTCTTGATTGAGGGGACAGGAGGAATGTCGCTCTGGGCATTAAAAATAGCGATGGCGTATAACGTTGATCTATATGCGACCACCTCTTCAAAAGAAAAAGCTAATAAATTATTAGATCTAGGTGTTACTAAAGTATTTGATTATAAAGAAGATGTAAATTGGGGTAAGACAATATTTAAACAGACAGGAGGAATGGATCATATTTTAGATGTAGGTGGTGGCTCTACCATGATACAGTCAATAGAAGCTGCTAAAATTGGAGGGAATATTACATCTATTGGTATATTGGGAAATGGGAGGAAAGGAATGATAACATTTCCAAAACTGTTTTTTAAATTTATTAACATAAGAGGTATTGCCGTAGGAAGTAGAGCAATGCAAATGGACCTAATCAAAGCAGTAGAAACACTTAATATTTTTCCAGTGATTGATAAAGTTTTTGATTTTGATAACCTTCAAGCTGCTTTTGAATATCAGTCTTCAGGAAAACATTTTGGTAAAATAGTAGTCAAAATATAATTGAATGAATGATAACGTCAAAATAAAAATAAAAGATCATATAGCAGTTGTAAGCCTTAGTCGGCCTGATAAAATGAATGCTTTGGATATTCAAATGTTTAATAATTTGATTTCAATTGCTGGAATTATAGATAATGATGTATCAATAAGATGTGTGGTTATACATGGAGAGGGAAAATCATTTTGCGCAGGAATGGACTTGTCTAATTTTATGGACACTGATCCAGATAGTCCAATAAATCAACCTTTAATAAATAGGACGCATGGTATAGCTAATATATGGCAAAAAGCAGTTTATATTTGGAAGGAATTACAAGTGCCTGTAATAGCTGCAGTCCATGGCGTTGCTATTGGTGGAGGACTCCAATTGATGCTAGCTGCTGATGTCAAATATGTAGCTCCAGATACGAAGTTAAGCATCATGGAAATGAAATATGGACTGATTCCTGATATGGCAGGTACACAATTAATGCGACATACAGTACGTGAAGATGTCATTAGAGAGTTAACTTACACTAACCGTATGTTTTCTGGAGTTGAGGCAGTTGATTTTGGATTTGCTACTCATGTTTCAGATAATCCATTCGATGCTGCTTATAAATTAGCAACTACAATCGCAGAAAAAAGTCCAGATGCTATTGTTAAAGCTAAGAAATTACTAAATGCTGCACCATACCTTTCTCAGTCACAAGGATTAGTATTGGAATCTGAATTTCAGCAGCAGTTACTCAAGTCAAAAAATCAAATGGAAGCAGTATTTGCCGCTATGCAAAAAAGAAAAGGACAATTTGATGATAGGATTAATGAGTTGTAATCAGTCAGGATTTTTTTTTATAATTACTTTATTGCAATCTAGAAAAACTATATTTACGACAATAACATAACTCAATTCCATGACCTATAAACATACTAAAGAATTTGCATTAATAATGGATGCTAAAGATCCTCTATGTAAATTTAGAGATAAGTTTTATCTCCCTAGTAAAGATGATGGGACACCATATATTTATCTTTGTGGAAATTCTCTAGGGCTTCAACCTAAATCTACCAAAAGTGCTTTAGGACAAGAGTTGCTTGATTGGCAAAATCTTGGAGTAGAAGGACATTTTGAAGCAAAGACCCCTTGGATGCCTTATCATGAATTTCTAACTAACGCAATGGCAAAAGTTGTAGGAGCAAAACCCATAGAAGTCGTAGTGATGAATACACTTTCTGTGAATCTACACCTCATGATGGTCTCTTTTTTTAGACCTAAAGGAAAACGAAATAAAATTCTCATTGAATTCGATGCCTTTCCTTCTGATAAATATGCAGTTGAGTCTCAGCTAAAATTTCATGGAATAGACCCAGAAGAAGGATTGATTCAATTAAAAGCACGAGAAGGTGAAGAGTTGATTAGAATAGAAGATATTGAAGCGACTATCAACAAGCACGGAGACGAATTGGCTTTGATCATGATAGGTAATACTAATTATTATACTGGGCAGTTTTTTGATATGAAACGCATTACAAGCTTAGGACACAAAGTTGGTAGTAAAGTTGGTTTTGATTGCGCTCATGGAGCAGGAAATGTAAATCTTAATCTACATGATTCAGGAGCAGATTTTGCTGTTTGGTGTACATACAAATATATGAATTCTGGTCCAGGTAGTCTTGGTGGATGTTTTGTACACGAACGTCATGCTTATGATAAAACACTCCCAAGATTTGCTGGATGGTGGGGACACAATAAAAGCACAAGGTTTAAGATGCGAGACGGATTTGACCCAATACCAGGTGTGGAAGCATGGCAACTTTCTAATCCTCCAATTCTTTCTATGGCAGCAATAATGGCATCGCTCATAATATTTGAAGAAGCAGGTATGGAGAATCTTCGTAAAAAGGCAATTTTACTTACGGGCTATCTTGAATACTTAGTAGATCAAATACCTGGAAGTCAAATTAAAATAATAACGCCTAGAGATATTTCGCAGCGCGGAAGTCAACTTTCTCTACAAATGAAAAATGCGGATAAAACCCTATTTGATCAAATAACTAAAGATGGAGTCATTGCAGATTGGAGAGAGCCAGATGTTATAAGAATAGCACCTGTAGCTCTATATAATTCGTTTGAAGATGTCTATAGTTTTGTTAGTATATTAAAAAAACATTTAGCCACAGTGTAGTTGTCAAGAAAATAATTCAATAAATAGGAATAAAAATAGCGTAAAATAGAAATATGAAATTCAATAAATTATCCAATACAGACATAAGTGTAAGTGAAATATGTCTCGGTACAATGACATTTGGAGAGCAAAATTCTGAAGCAGAATCTCATGCCATTTTAGATTGTGCAATAGACAATCAAATAAACTTTATAGATACGGCAGAAATGTATGCTGTGCCTT
The DNA here is from genome assembly GCA_036479655.1 of Saprospiraceae bacterium. GTDB lineage: Bacteria > Bacteroidota > Bacteroidia > Chitinophagales > Saprospiraceae > CAJXUU01. Next base: position 6,270 of record JAZGFO010000235.1, on the reverse strand, counting down.
CGACTAAAGAAAATTTTGGCAAAACTGAAGAATTTATAGGTTCTTGGATAAAAAAAACTAAAAAACGGGACCAGTTCATTTTAGCGACTAAAGTAACGGGTCATTCTTCTAATCTGAATTATATAGCAAATAATTTAGGGTTTTCAAAATCAAGGATACATAACGCAATAGACAATAGTCTTAGAAAACTGAATACTGATTATGTGGATTTGTATCAATTGCATTGGCCAGAACGGAAAGCAAACTTTTTTGGAATTCGAGGCTTTAAAAAATCAGAAACAGAAAAATGGCAGGATAATATGCTTGAAGTTGCTCAAATAATGAATGGATTAATTGATGATGGTAAAATCAGACATTGGGGATTAAGTAACGAAACCCCTTGGGGTACAATGCGGTATCTTGTTGAATGTGATGCAAATGGAATACACCGTCCTGTCTCTATTCAGAATCCCTATAACTTACTCAATAGAACTTACGAAGTCGGTATGGCAGAGATTTCCTATCGTGAAAATATCGGTTTATTGGTATACTCTCCGATGGCATTTGGATTGTTGTCTGGTAAGTATCACCTTAAAAGTGATCAACCTGATGACAGAATGAATAAATACAAAGAACTGAGTCGATATAATAGCAAGACAGCTTATGTTGCAACTGATGAGTATTTAAAAATAGCTCAAAAACACGATTTTAGCTTGGCGCAGATGTCTTTAGCTTACATTAATACTAAGCGTTTTGTGACTAGTAATATTATTGGCGTCACAACGATTGACCAGCTAAAAGAAAATATTGCTTCTAAAGAATTAATTTTGAGTAGTGATGTTATTAAAGAGATAGAATTAGTACATGATTTAATACCAAATCCTGCTCCTTAGTCTTTTGGCAATTGTTCAATTTTGTACTTTAGTTTTATTATGGCATAATATATGCTCATATAAGATTACTGTAAAACAAAACATCAATTGTAAATGAAATTTAGCTTAACGACTCTTTTTTGTATAGTACTATTTTTTTTAACATCTTCTATGTATGCTCAAGTTGAGCATGTGTCATATATGATGAAATATGATACTGCATCATGTAAATTTGATTGTTACATAGTTATTGATGCTGGTAGTGCTAATACAATCCCTAATAGAGCACAGCTTTCGACTCAATATACAATAGTTGTACCTAATGGGTTAAGTCTTACTATAACAGATAAGTATATGCCATTAATTAATAATTACACTTATACTGGGACAGTACCAGCAAATTGGGTGGTTTCTAATTCTTATGTTAGCCAATATTTTACTTATTATGGTATTATTCCTCCTTCATCTCCTTTGCCGATGTACAATGATTTAGCAGCAGGAGATACTGTAAAAATATTTAGTGTGGCCATTGCTGGAATGAATAATTGTGCTTCAGAAGTACATGTCTATGAAAATGGGGTTGATGAAGACTTTAATCAAACAGGAGGCAGCGATTATTCTAATGGTATTCACTTAGGAAATGTTCAAGGACAATACAATGGAAATTATTTATCTACAAAGCCAGCAGCACCTTCAATTACAACCCTAAATGTTGAAAATGTTGGAAACATAGCTATTGATATAGGATTAAATAGTCCTGTATGCCAGTCTTCGATGAATTGTGCTTGGATTGGACCCAATGGATATACTTCTAACGATGAGAATCTTTTGATAGAGAATGCGACTTCTTCTGATTTTGGAACCTATAATTTAATAGTGACAGATACAATTGGGTGCCAAGACTCAGTTCTTTATTTAATTGAGGAGTCTGCTCCTGTAGTTGATGAAGTGATGTTGTCGGATATAGTATTATCTACTTCGTTTGAGCATATTGGAGTTCATTGTAATATTCTAAATGACGATAATCTTAATAGTGTATTTAATATTGAATATCGATTAGTAGGGACAACACAATATCTACCTTCTGCTCATACTATGAGAAGTCATCCACAAATGATTGTTGATGGTGCACTATTGGACATGAATTTTCATGCAGGGAGTATTATGTTTTTACAACCCAAAAGTAAATATGATATTAAAATTACACTTTCTGATGTTGATGGTGGGATGTACGTAATTGATACTACATTAATCACGCATGCATTTGCAACAATCAATCCTGATGCAAATATTATATACGTATCTCCTGGTAATGGAGGAGGAGATGGATCTGCACAAAATCCATATTTGGGTATTCAAGATGCTGTAGATAATGTTATTGCTGGCCAAGTGGTTTCTATATCTGATGGTATTTATACCCCGTTTACATTGACAACTAATGGTCAATTAGACAATCCAATAGTAATTAGATCGGAAAACCTACATGGAGCAATAATAGATGGAGGTAATACAACAACAGGAATATTAACCCTAGGTTCTTACAATGATTCACTACAATATGTAATTATTGATGGTTTTGAGATAAAAAATGGAAAATGGGCTATTGATGCTCAGAATACCCAGAATTTAACAATAAGAAATAATAAAATATCTGATGTCGATTATGGATTTGTAAATCGACGTGAAAATGGCTGGGAGCACAATCAAACTATTAGTAATAACCTATTCGAAGGACGTACTACATGGCCACAATTAAATGGTGAGATACCTTCCGAACGAGGAATTGACATAAGAGGGAATGAAATTGTAATTAGTCATAATTCTATTTCAAATTTTGGAGATGGAATATCAATGGACGGACAACCATATAAAAAAGCATATTCAGTAGATATTCATCACAATGACATAACTCGTATAGTTGATGACTTGATTGAGATTGATGGGGTAGTATCCAATGCAAGAGTATATAGAAATAGATGTTATAATGGAAGATCTGGTGTAAGTCTTGCCCCTATATTTGGTGGTCCTGCGTATGTTTTTAGAAATGAGTTTTATAATTTGGAGCAATCAACTTTCAAAATGAATCGAAGCCCTGCAGGTCTTTATATTGTACATAATACTTCTGTAAATGTTGGTGATGGTGTTAGCTCAACTGTCGGATGGCAAAATACGGTTTTCAAAAATAATGTAGTTGTAAGTGGAAATTACTGTATTCAAGAATATGGACTGGTTGCAAATAGTAATGATGATTGGAATAACAATGCTTATATGTCAAATCGTGCTGGCACTTCTACTGAGCCTTGGTTTAAGTGGGACGCCATAAAATATGATAATGTATCAGATCTACAATCAGGTACATCTATAGAGTCAAGTGGACAGTCAGTTGCACTTTCTGATTTTGAAAACGTTTTTATACCTACTACATATGATACGGAGGTTATTGCTAATGTTCCTGATGTATCTCCTACTTTAGGTTCTATGCTCATTGACAATGGGGCAATATTGAATGATATTAATACTGTTTTTGTTGATAATGGTACTCCGGATATTGGTGCATTAGAATTTGGTACTGCTTTACCATACTATGGACATGATTTTGGTAATGTGTGTAGTCGAAACGATTTATCGCAGATGATCTGGAATGGTGGAAAGAGTCAAGCTTGGTATCATCCTGATAATTGGATTCCTTGTGGTGTTCCTAACAGAACTTCTGCAACAACCATTCAAGCTGGTGTAGAGTTTTTCCCTTTGTTGAATACTGATACACAAGTTAAAGGTTTAATTGTTGCTGAAAATGGCACATTGATCTTAGACAAACAAACAGAACTTAGAGTAGTTGGAACTAATTAATTTAGAATCTTTTAGAATGAAAATAAATGTAGTCTTAATATATTTTATTGTGTTACTGATAGGCAGTTCTTGTAATCAGTCAAAAATAAATGTCAACGATACTATTGAAGTACTTAATAACTTTTCGGAATTACAATCAATCATTGATAGTAATAGCGATAAAGTTATGGTAGTTAATTTTTGGGCTACATCTTGTCCACCGTGTCTTAAAGAAATGCCGCATTTTGTAGATTTACAAAAGTCTTATGATAAAAATGAAGTAAAGTTCTTATTAGTTAGTTTAGATAAAGTCAGAGACTTGGACAAAAGAGTATTACCATTTGTCAAAAAACACAACATTACTCCAGAAGTAGCTATTTTGGGTGATGATAATTATTCAGCATGGACGGACAAAATAGATCCTTCTTGGTATGGTGCTCTTCCAGCTACTATTATAATTCGAGGTGATGAAAAGAAATTTAAGTTTGGTATGTATGAATCAATGCAAGAATTAAAAACAGATATTGAATTATTAAAGTAGGCAACAGGCAGTACTTGTTTTTAGAAAGATTATGTGTTTATGTTGGCTTTATGCTCTATGTCAATAGAACCAGAAAGTTAAATTCAAGATATTAAGTAGCTATTACTAATTTATTGAAATTTGTAATTTGACCTATTTCTGATGTTAAATTATTTCCCTTAAAGAATATTTTTCATTTATAAGTTTCGACAATTAAGTAATTATTTGTTGAGCAATTTTGTTTGGAGTGGACAGGCTCCACGATACCTATCTTGTGTAAACTACTTCTATTTATATCTGTTAATGATTCAGCTTATTTAAGAAAACGTGATTTTTGTAAGATTTTCAGCGAGTTATACATTATATTAATTTTTAATATGTATTATTACATTTTTAAACTAATAGTTTATAGAAATAGAATTGTCCTTTAAAAATTGTTCCGTTTTCAAGAATCTCTATATATGGGAGTTGATTACAGGCTTGTCAACAATATCATTATGTACCGTCACGAATTTGACTATACAGAATAACATATTATATATTTTTTTTATATAAAAAGTAGAAAAGTGTCTTTTTAGTGATATAAAGTGTAATTATGTGTTACATTTGATTATCATTTAAAAAGAATGGTGTGAAAATTTACCAACTGACGGGAGAGTACGAGTGCAAGTTAGATGCCAAAGGGCGTCTCAGGCTACCTACGTCTCTTATCAGACAAATTGGACACAATGGAATTCTCGAGTTTGCGATTAATCGAGGTTTTGAAAAACATTTAATGATGTATCCCAAAGATGTTTGGGAGGGAAAGACGAAAAAAATTAACCAGCTCAACATTTACAACACTAAAGAGCGGCAAGCATTGAGATACTTTTATAGAGGTGCTTCTATGGTTCATATGGATTCTGCGGATAGGATATTATTGCCTTCTACTCTTATTGAGTATTGTGGTCTTAAGAAAGATGTTATCCTTTTTGCGTATCACGAACAAATAGAAATATGGTCTAAAGAAGAGTATTACAAGATGCTTAATGACGAACCAGAATCATTTGCGGCGATTGCAGATGAGATTTTTGGATCAGCATTACTGACGAGTGGCGAGCAAGCTATATCTGAAGAATAATGAGTGATTACCATGTACCGGTTCTTTTAAAAGAGTGTGTTGAGTTTCTTAATATTCACCCTGGCGGCAAATATGTTGACGTAACATTTGGTGCAGGTGGACATTCCCGATCGATTTTAGAAAAAATAGGTGTCGAAGGACATTTGTATGGTTTTGATCAAGATGATGATGCAGTTGCCAATAAGATTGACGATGCTAGATTCACTTTTATTAAAGCAAATTTTCGACATCTCAAGAGGTTCTTGAGGGTGGAGGGCGTGCGAGAAGTGGATGGTGTTTTAGCTGATCTTGGTGTTTCTTCTTATCAATTTGATTTTCCAGAAAGAGGGTTTTCGTATCGTTTTGATGCGGACTTGGATATGCGAATGAATATTTCTGACGAATTGTCAGCAGCTGTAATTCTTAGGGAGTATAGTCAAGATGATCTTCAGTTGATGTTTAGTCAATTTGGTGAAGTACGAAATGCAAAAACTTTGGCAAAAGTTATCGTTGAGCAAAGGTCAATAGAGGCGATTGTTACTACATTTCAGTTAAATGAAATATTGGAGCGGTTGCGATTTGGACCAAGGGCTAAATATTTTGCCCAAGTGTATCAGGCTTTGCGTATGGAGGTTAATCAAGAAGTGAGAGTGCTAGAGGAGATGTTGCAAGATGGATTGGATGTACTTAAACCTGGTGGAAGATTTGTTGTGATGAGTTATCATTCGATAGAAGATAGGATTGTTAAAAATTTCTTTCGGAGTGGCAATGTGAATGGTGAAATAATAAAAGATGATTTTGGGAATATTGATCGACCATTTAAACTGATAAACAAAAAGGTGATTCTTGCTAATGACGAAGAAGTAAGAAGAAATAGCAGAGCGAAAAGCGCTAAATTAAGGGTCGCAGAAAAAAATAATAATTATCTGAATTTAATCAGATCTTAATAAGAAAACTACCATTTGATGACT
>JAZGFO010000234.1:0-2938 GCA_036479655.1 Saprospiraceae bacterium | reverse complement strand
CCAATATAGGTTTTCTGGCAATATATTATACTTACTACCCTTTGGTATTGGATCGCCTAAAGCTAAACACTTATAAATGTTAGGCATATTAGCTCGTGGTTTTTTGTAAAAGTTTCCTGCATTTGCGAAAAAGAAGCTCGTAGTAAAGAATCTTCCGGCATTAATTTCTGTTGGAATTGGTCTTCCTTGTTCGTTCTCTCTTAAATCAACGCAGTAAATACCGTTTGGCTTAGGATCAACAGCTAGAACAGATTGTTCTGCTACAAAATTAACCTTCTCATCATTTACTGTTCTTTGAACAACAGGAGTTCCTGTAATTCCTGACGGAGCTAAATAAGGATAGATATATTCTACTCTCTCACGTGCTTGAGAGACTATTAACTCACCATCTTTCCATAAGCTGTGCCACGCTAAATTACGTCCTGGAAGAAATTCTTGAGCCATCCATTCCCACTGGTATTCTGTTTTATTCTTACGATAATCTTTTGATCTCCAGTATCTAATCCAACTGTATCCCGTTTCAACATTCTCAACAAGCGTAGAACCTTTACCACCTGCACCGTCTGTTGCTCTTAACCACATTTTCCCACCATATTTGTCAAGAGCATAAGCTATTTCTTGTTGTGTTAATGTAGCTCTAACTTCTATTGACATTGGTTCAGTACATAAATTATGTTCAGACCATATTAATGCTGTCCACATTTTATTCTGACACTTTTCAATAACTTCTTTATCTGGTAAAAAGACTTTACTTTTTATCTTATCTCTATTATCTGATAAGAACCTAACCGCACCATCTGGTTGAGCATGAACTAATTCTATTTTGTTTTCTTCAATTATCTCATTTATGGCTTTTATTTTTCTATCTAAGTTTCCTTTTGGAGTGTTCATATGATAGGATTTCTTAGTTGATTTAGCGGCTAAATACACATGATATTTATTTGTGTCTGTTCCGTATACATTCGTGTTACCTGCAATCATCAGAGCTCTCATAAAATTTACTCCGGCTGGTCCACCTGCTCCTAAGATTAATACTCTACGATTCATTTTCCTTCCTGTATATAGCTAATATATATCCACAATATTCCCATCCTACTTCTTTTCCTATCTCAACAAATTTATCTAAGTCGTTTCTAAAATACTTCAACATAAGAAAATTAGGTAAAGGCTTAAACATTATACCTTCTATCCTTTCAGTTTTTAACTGAAGGTAAAATCTAAAATGGTTAATTGCTCTACTATCATACATCGATTGATGTCCAATTTGTTTGTCACCATCTGTTAGAACATAAGGAGTATTTATTAAATCCATTTCAACTCCTAAAACTCTATTCAAAGATCTTGCGTTTGGATAACCCATTACAAAAATTCCACCATCGTTTAATAAGCCTTTTACTGAACCTAATAGATTACCTTTCTCTTTGTGATTTAAATGTTCTATCACTCCTAATAAAAATATAATATCGTATTTAGCATCCATTTCCTCAGCAAAAGACAGAAATTGTTTTATATCCATTTTATAAGATATTATATTACCTCTTAAGATTCCTGTGGTATTTATTGGTTCTAATTCTCTATCTACTAAATGTAATGTTTTATAATCTATCTTATTAGCTATCCAATCGTCACCACAACCAAGATCTAAAACTTTATTAGTTCCTTTACAGTATGGTTTTATAATGTTAACTATCTCTTCGTGTATCTTCTCTTCTATTTCATTATCCAATAATTTTTTGTAGCTCATATTTAACACCTATCATTAACTGGTCTTGGATCTTCACACTTACCGTCTGCACTACAGAACTTGTTAGATTCTATAGCATCTGTCATATCTGGTTTCTTCTTTTTATTACCGTTCCTCTTTACTTCAACATCAACATATTTTATGTTTATCCAAATTAAACCGTCACCAATCATTTTTCTGGCTACACAGTCTCTAATATAATCCGTAGCTGGTATTCCAGTCTTCTGTTTGTACTCTTCCAATTTTTCCAGTATTTGCTCTGGAAAACTTATTAACTTATCTTTATTTACCATTATAATCACTCTTAGTTTACTTAGTATTGTTTATCAAATTTTAAAAAAAGATTAAAAATTTAGCTTTAAAATGTGTGTTTTGTTTAAATTTTTCTTCATTTAACTCACCATAGAATCGAGTATTAGCTTATCTTTTTTATCGTCTTTTTTACAAATAAGTCTAAACAAAATATTTACCATTCCTCTTAAGTCTATAAGACATTGCTCGTAGTTCTTAGAACAACTTTTACAATCTCCTTTACACTTTAGAGCTTTCGCTATTTCAATTTCAGCTTTTAAATCCTTCTTGGTCATAGGTATTTAACTGCCTCCCTTAAATCCCAAAATGCTGTCATTTGTTTAGTTTCTGAATCTAACAAAACACATGGTAGGGTATAAGGAGATTTTGGAAGTCCTTTATGATCAATAAAGTAATCAGTAACTTTATAAGAACTTGACCTTACAGCTAATACTAACTCATCCTTTTCTGTCCAATAGTATTCTATTCCAGGAACATGTCTGTGTCCTGCAAAACCTATATCGAAACTAGCTTTTACTCTTGACTCGTCTTTGACACCATGGCAAGGATTATCACGACTCCACCTATTACATTTATGGGAAATAAAAATATCGTATAATGCTTTTCCAACTGTAAGATGTATCAACCCATTAAAACCCATCCATGAAGCGAGAGATTTCTTAGCAAGATACTGAGCAAAATCAAAACCTTCGTTATCAAACATCCACTTGTCGTGGCATCCAAGAACTATTCCTAATATCTTATCACCGAGAGCTCTTACAATATATTCAACTCTCTGTTTTTGTTCTGATAAAGGTATTACCTGTTCGTAAACTCCTCCACCAGGACCTTTCTTTGAGAAATTATCACAATAATCTCCAAGTAGAACAACATATATATTAG
>JAZGFO010000233.1:0-2114 GCA_036479655.1 Saprospiraceae bacterium | reverse complement strand
ACGCTACGCGTATTGAGATTGAAGCGCTTAAACGGCGCGCGCCTAGCGGCTGACAAGGAAATAATATCTTAACCTCGGTTGTTTTGGCAACAATGCGAATACACGGGCAGAATAGAGTAATCACTATTGACACCGGCCAGCTAATGGGTGACCCCGTTTATTTACTAGTCTCCTTTATTGGTTCTATCTGAATAATCATTATTTACAGGCTCCCTTAAGACTCTAGCAACTCTAAATCCAATATCATCTGTTTTTGTTCCATGGTGAGCAGGAATTCTACTTGATGATTTTGAAAACCTCACTCCATTAAGCCATGATCCGCCCTTTATAACTTTAGAAGAAGAAAAAATAAAACGTTTATTTTCGCCGTTAACCGGAGTTTTTATATGGTTCATACTCCAATCATCATTAGTCCATTCAGAAGCATTTCCAATTAAATCGTAAACTCCAATACTATTGCTTTTAAATGAATTTATTTCTGCAGTTTTATAAAATTTGTCATTACAATCATATGCTTTTTGTAAAAGATGATATCTTGGAAGCTTAGTGCCCGAGTAATATCCAGATTCAAAGGAACCATACTGCAATATAAAAGATGAGTTTTTTTTGATATTAACATCTGGAACCATGAAATCGATTCCGTGGTTGATACCGTAACACTTATTAAATCCTATTGCTTTTAAAAATTCTATATCAAGAATATTTGCATACCTACATGCTTCATTTTCTTTATTACCCCATGGATATAATCCATTTGAATTGTACTTAGAAACATACTCCCATTCTGATTCGCTAGGTAATCTATATTCTTTTTTTGTCTTACTTGACAGCCACGTTGTATATTCTTTAGCGTCATCCCAACTAACACATACAACAGGGTGGTTTTTTGTTTTCTTTTCTCCATGATTCATCCAATTAGCCTTATCTTTGTAATGAATAGCGATTAGATATTTTTCTTTAGGATATCCAAAAATCTTATTCATTAGATTGTTGTTATAATACGACTCATGGTAGCGTTCTCTTTTTATACTACTGCAACCACTTGAAGTATAGTTGTAGTTTGTATCTTTTATAAATTCTTCATATTGTTCTACTGTAACTTCTGAAACACCTATAGAAAATGATTTTATTGATATAAATTTATTATACTCTTCTTGTTTAAGGTGGTATTTTTTGTCCCAAGAAGAACCAATAAGAAACTTCCCTTGTGGAATCTTTATCAAATCAGGACAATAGTCACAATCTTTAAATACAGAAAAATTCTTAATATAATTGTCATTAGTCAATTTATTATTCGGTGACTTAAAAATATCTAAAAAATAATTATTGTTGGAGTTGGATTCTTTGTTGCTTTTTCTGTTGAATATATGAGATAAATGCTGATCAATATCTTGTATCAGGAAAAATGCACTAATAAGCGCAAAAAAACCAGCAAAAAGAGCTAAAATCTTTTTTTTTCTAAAAAATTTAGAAAAGATTGCCCCCCCAGTTATTATAAAAGCAATTGATAATATTGTTAATTTTAATATTGAAATCACTGTATTATAAGGTGCTATTATCGTTTCTAGTGTATGACAACAATAGATAGCGGTGTACCCTGTTGACTGATTTTTAGAGAATCAACAACCAACAAGATGAACGCCACTATCGCAAATAGTAATGTTATTTCACTGAAAAAGCCAGAAGCAGCCTTGTCCAATATGAAATGAGCCTAAAGGAGTAGTGTATTTCTAACATGAAATGAGTTCGAGAATGGGGTATGCTCTTGCAATCACATAATTGGCATAATTGGGGTCAGAGTAACATTAAATCGTTGATTCTGCTCTGTAATTAATGTGACTCCGACCCTTTGCGACAAGCGAAGCTTGTCATTTCTTGCAAGGTAAAAGTCCTTGCCTGGATAAACCAAAAGGCCAATTCCATTCTGGGGACACAATACTTAATTCTTTAGCATCACTTGTAATCCACAAAAAAGCACAGGTATCAAGAAGAATTTTAACTTATTTACCTTCGACTGAAACACTCGGTGGACAGGTCTATTTCGCTCACCCCTATTCGTCACATGAGCGTGGCACCAATGAGAACACTAACGGCTTAATCAGGCAGTACTTCCC
>JAZGFO010000232.1:0-2494 GCA_036479655.1 Saprospiraceae bacterium | reverse complement strand
AATTACTTCCCTAAGTATATTTGATAGCAATGCAATTACGCCCAATATTTCACTATGTAGCTGACTAATAAAAACACTTGATAAACTATAGTAACCAAACCCTGCTCCAACAGCTAGCGATTCTTTTAGGCTAACATCTGGAATCAAAATTGAAAAAAGTCCAACGCCAATAAAAGTTCCTATAATTATTGATAAAGGAACAAGCATAATTTTAAGTTTTGCTCCTTTTAATATTTTCAGAACATCTTTATCTGCCCCAATACTAATTCCAACAAAAAACATCAGTAAATAAAGTACGTAGCTACTAAAATCTGTTTCTATAAGAAAACCAGGTAACAGAGAAAATACACTTAACAGTACTCCACAAATAAAAAAGACAACAATAATTAAACTACTTTTCATATTTCTTAAAAAATAAGTTGTAAGTAAAATAGGACACAATCACGCTTCCAGCTATAGCTCCTACTGTTAATAAAATGACTTTTAGTAAAATAGAATTTATATTATTTAGAATTACTTCATTATTTCCAACAGAAATACCCAACGCGAAAAGAAGAAGATATATTAACCATGAAATTATATAATCAACAGGCTTAATAAGCCTATTTTGTTTCTGTATAAAATAACCTAATAGCATTCCTGCTATCATTATAATAATTACTGTTACCATTGAGTTTGTCTTAAATTATTTAAAATTTAATTCATTAAAGTCAAAATATTTGTTTGTATTATTCTTTGCTCAATTCAGATATAAATTCATCTACTTTAGATTCTTGTGTAGCCCAAGAAGTTACCAAACGAAGTGCAGTAAACTCATCATCTATTTTTTCCCATCTATAGAATTCAAATCTTTTTTCTAATTCAACAATTAACTTGTTAGGCAATATTGGAAATATTTGATTGGATGTAGATTTGGATGACATTTTAAATCCTTTTGTTTTTATTGCTTCAGAAAGTTTTGATGCCATCTTATTTGAATGTTTTGCTAGACTAAAAAATAAATTATCTTTAAATAACTCTAGAAACTGAATACCTAGCATCCTTCCTTTTGATAACATAGCACCTCTTTGCTTAATATGAAAAGGAAAATCTTCTTTCAGTTTTTCATTAACAATAACAATAGCTTCGCCAATTAAGGCACCATTTTTAGTACCTCCAATTGTAAAAATATCCACAAGACTTGCAATATCGGATAATGTGAGATCATTATTAGAAGCTGCAAGAGCGGAACCAAGCCTTGCTCCGTCTAGAAAAAGATATAGGTTATTTTTTTTGCAGAAATCTGACAATTCCTCTAATTCAGATTTCGTGTAAGTAGTACCAATTTCTGTAGCATTAGAAATGTAAACTATTTTAGGCTTTACTACATGAGCACCAAAATCATGCTCTTTCAACACGTCAATAATATCTTCTTTGGTTAGTTTTCCATCACTTGAAACTACGGAATTAATTTTATGCCCTGTTGCTTCTATCGCTCCAGCTTCTCTTATAGTAATGTGTCCTGTATTTGCTGAAATTACTGATTCATTAGATTTTAATGCAGATGAAATGATAATTAAATTAGCTTGCGTACCACCTGAAACAAAAAAAACCTCAATGTACTGATTACCTATTTTAGTTTTAATTAAATCCTTGGCTTGTTTAGAATAATTATCATCTCCATAGGGTGTCTGTTGTACCATATTTGAGCTTACTAATGCTTCCAATATTTTGGGATGTGCACCTTCGCTGTAATCATTTAAAAAACTATATTTCATATTTGTCCTCTTTACGTTCTTTTAATTACTTTACAACCCAATTCATTTATGTCGTTGAGCAATAATTTCTATTTCATCTAAAAGTGCTTCAAAATCTGTTATTTTAGTTAATGGATTCATAACTGTACAACGCAAATATCGTTTACTATCAATCATTGTTTGCACAATATAGAATTTCCCAGATTCAACTAATATCTGCCTGATATTACTATTTAAATTATCTAACACCGCTTTTTTTGCTTTTACATATCTAAAATTGATGATATTCGACTGTGGGGCAAGAGCAAGTTCAAAAGTATCTCTACTAATAATTAACTTTGCAAACGAATGGGTTAGGTCGAATAAGTAATCTATATTCTCCTCAAATATTTTCTCTCCATACGTTTTTAAGATAGCATACACCTTTATAGACATCATTAACTTGGTGCATTCAAAAGTGCGTTTGCCTGAATTGTACCACTCTTTCGATTCTTGCGAATCCCAAATATAATGTGCTTGTTGTTGAAAATTATCATACGAATATTTTTCATTTTTAAAAATCAAAGCAGTACTAGGTGCTGGCGTCATTAGCATTTTATGAAAATCTATAGTAATAGAATCTGCCTTGTGGATACCTTTTGCCAAGTATTTATATTTATCTGAAAACACTACGCCACCACCATGAGCTCCATCAATATGAAACCAAAGATTGTGTTTTGTTGCAAAATTGCTCAATTCTTCAAAATTGTCATAAGACC
>JAZGFO010000231.1:0-22295 GCA_036479655.1 Saprospiraceae bacterium | reverse complement strand
CCTGATAAATACGATTTTGCTACCTTTCGTTTTAAACTAACCGAGTAACGGTGGTAATTTTTTACTCTCTTTTTTTGCCCTGTCATTTTTACTCGTTTTGTGTAAAGCTATTTCAGGACAATACATTGTACAGTAAGAGTGACAACCAAAGCAGGTACCGATATAAGTTTTGAGATTGGAGATAGACCAGTTACCAAGTAGGATTGTGATGCATCAGCTAAAAAGGGCTGCTCAGGGTCTTAGCTTAATAGATAGATAGATAGATAGATAGAAATTCCCTCTGGAGCCATAAGAGTGGCGCCTATAGAAGAAAGCTTAAATGGTACTATCGCAGTTCAAAAAAAAAACAAGTCACCCAGCCATTTACACTTAACAAGGCACCAGCCAATATTCGAAACTTATTTATTGTCCATTCCTAAGGCTTTCCCTTTTTACTAAAATTTTTGACCTTTTGTCTTTTCTGTTCAATGCTGAGTAAATGGAAATTCCGTGTTATACAGAAAAATGACAATTACATACATATTCCAAAAAAAATAAGGACGACCTAAGTGATATTTGAGTAATAATCAAATACTACATTATAAAAAAGGAAAAGAAAATAAGTAGAAAAAAGGGTTAATGAAAAAAAAACCGCCCTGCCTCAGTAAAGATAGGGCGATTATAGTAAACATCTTTTTCTAACCATTTAAACTAGTTCAACATGTTCACACATTTAAACGAAGTTCTGGACTTTAATTGTATTGTCCACGAGGATATTGGAGTTATTTAAACCTTCTATCCATGCAAGCCGACATTTTATTATGTCGGCTTTGCTAATTTGTTAAGGACTGTAATAAACCAGAATTTCTGGGCGAATTCATCACAATTATTTATATAATCTTTGATAAATTGGTAACTTTCATTGGTTTTAACAAAAACCAGTGCATTAATATAGTGCAATACGGCTTTGTATAAATGTGGGGCCATATTTCTTTTATTGCGGTAGAAATATTTCTTAGCCGAATCGACAGAATTAAAAAAAAGATTTCCACCATCCTTTTTCATACACAGAGCACCTAACAGCATAATTCTAAAATGAAAACCGATATTAAAATCTACTGTTTTAATGGTAGAATTGTTGAGTATATTTAATGTTTTTTCAAATCTCAATTGAGAAAAATGAAAGCTAGCAAGGCAAATTTGTTTACAAGATTCAAGGTCTGCATGATTCACACTGTGAATATGCTTGTTTATTATTTCAGGCACATTCTCCTCGGGTTTAAATTTGGATATAGCGTCCACAATATTAGAAAATCGAGTAAAGGACATTTTGCCGGGGTATATTTTATTATCTAGTGAAAATTTTAATAAATTGGCTACTTCTATCCCAAATTTCATATCCCCTTCCCTAATTTTGCGATAACTATAATTTATTAAATAAATTAGTGTGCTCTCAGTTAACTCATTAGACCAAATATTCTGTTCGCCAGTAATGCTCTTTTTAAGATCATGAAAACTAATTTCATCAATATTTTTCGCAATATTTTTTACTTTTTCTAATATTGTGTACAGTGTGCTTTGCTCATTACTCAGAGATCCTTGGCCTACTCTATTACCAAATAAAATATTTTTGGATTGCCGTTCTGTTTCATAGAAAAGTTTTAGACTGTTGAAAAAATCAGTAAGGCAATGATCGGCATTATCTAATGATTGGATTATTTCATTTTGATCAGGAAAGGTTGAATAAGCAATCGAATGATGCAGTTTTAACAAATGAAAGCTTTGCCAAAGATCTATTGTGGGGTTATTTTTGATATTCTTAATCGAATCTTCACAGGTCTTAACGAATAATTTATAAAGTCCTTTTTCTTTATAGGCTTCTGCCAAGATAAGTTTTTGGTTAATTTCGGTGGGTTGTTTTACTAGATATTGATTTATGAGATATTGTTCTATTTCAGGGAGTAATTCCTGATGAAGATTGAGCCATCGTTTATTTGTTTTTACTTGTATTTTACGTCCAATTTTTAGTGACCATTTTAAAGGAAAAACCAACTTTTGTGAATAGTATAAATCGAATAATCGTATCAATTTCCTCCCTTTGGCAGTACTATGATATAGATGGCTTCTACATTCTTTCCAATCTTTTTCTGTAAAGCTGAGAAATATTGTTTCTATTTTTTTTTTGGACATATATTGAACAGAATAAGATAAAATTATCTGGGAAAAGGATTAATGCTAAAGTAGAAATAGTAATCCAAAAGTTAAGTATTAATACAATATATTTTAACACTTTGCCAATGAGAGTGTTAAAATAAAAAGGGAATATTAAAAAAAATTGTCCTTTGTAGATTTTGCGTTAGGAAATACCTTCAAGGCCTAAAGAAACAATCAAATCAAGAAGAATTATGATCGAATTAAAAAAAATACTAACTGGAGCAGCCTTAATGCTCGGATTAGTATGTATGTCTCATTCTGATTTAATGGGACAAGACTACCAATCAGCAGCGGGTGTACGCCTTGGCTATCCATTATCAGCATCCTACAAGGTATTTACAACGCCAGACGCCGCGTTTGAGGGTGTATTAGGTTTGGGCACTAATTATTCATCAGGTAATGCATTAACTATTGCATTGTTTTATGAAAAATACAAACCCATTGATGTAGAAAGGTTACAATGGTATTACGGCTTTGGGCCGTCCGTAGCGTTTTGGTCTTCTTCAGGGTTGAGTAATATTAATCTCGGGATACATGGGTTGATTGGACTTGACTACTCATTTGAGGAAATACCTCTCAATTTGTCTTTGGATTTAATTCCCGGGTTTTATTTTAAAGTAAGTGGGTATAATTGTACTTTTTGCGGAGGATATAGAAGTTTTGGAGGGTTATCTGTTCGGTATATTTTGAATTAAGGACTGGTTTTGTGTCGTGACTAATGGAGAAACAACAAATTTTACAAAATTAAATACCACGAAGAGGGTTTTAACTTTTTTAAAGTTCAATATAACTTAGACATTACTGGGTGAGGATAATTGAATATATTATTAAGTTGTGAAAGCATTGTGAGTAAAAGTAGTTATCCAATATCGATCAATAGCTCGCCTTCAGAAGCAAGTATTGTGATAACGGATAAAAAAGGGGTTGAAGTCTATGCAGGAAATACACCTGCAACTTTGAAATTAAAAGCCGGTTCAGGTTTTTTTGGGAAAGCACATTATCAAGTAAAGTTTACGAAAAAAGGGTATGACACAAAAACTGTTCCTGTAAATTTCAAATTGGATGGTTGGTATTTTGGCAATTTACTTCTTGGTGGATTTATTGGAATGCTAATTATTGACCCCGCCACAGGTGCAATGTATAAATTAGATACTGAATTCTTGAACGAAACTTTATTTAAATCAACTGCAAGTATAGACAAGGTAGAGTTAAAAGTTTATGGAATTAATGAAATCCCTGCTGAATGGACTGAACATTTGGTATTGGTTAATAAATAAAAACTCATAATAGAATGTAAACGTAATTGAGCTTTTAGTTGCTTATAGTGCTTAATCAAAGTTAATATCGCTGAACAAAGTTTAGTGATTAATTGAAAGCCAAGTGCCTTTATATCTGCATCAAGATTACATAAACTGTCATTTCATAATGAAATTATTGCGATTCATACAATTTCTTAGCTAGACTAGTACTAATCCTGTTTTATTTGTTTTAAAATTAATTCATTTTTAAATTATAATAAACGTGAAAAATCAACGATTACTGACAATAATATTCTTAACCTTTCTATGTGTTTGTTCACTCAATGCTCAAGTCGAGAAAATACCCTATTCGTGTGATATACCATATAGACAACGTATAGTGTTAGCAGTGAGTGAGTTTAAATTTTCAGCTCGAGGATCATCGAATGTTGGTACAGGTATGACTGATATGTTAACCAATGCCCTAACTGAGACCAATTGTTTTAGAGTAGCAGAGCGTGCTAGTTTAGATGCTATCACTCGAGAACAAGCATTTGGCCAATCAGGAGCTGTAAGGTCAACAACATCTGCAGGAGTAGGTGGAATAACTGGGGCTCAAATGATAGTAATGGGCAATATCACTGAATTTGATGAGAATGAAAGTGGAGGAGCCTTAGGAGGGCTTTTTGGCAGAGTGGCTGGAGGTCTAGCTAAGACTACAGCACATGTAGGCATGATAGTAAAAGTAGTAAATGCTACCACGGGTGAAGTAATGATGTCAAAGTCATTTGATAAAAAGAAATCGAAAATTGGCGCTATTGGTGGTTCTGGCCTATTTGGTGTAATAGCTGGAGGTGGTTTTTTTAAATCAAAAGCTATGGCTGATGTAATAGAGGAAGCCCTTATCGAAATAGTCGGAATTATAGTGGACCAGAAAGATGACATGAATGACGCTCTGGGTTATAGCGAAGGTTTAAGAGAAGAAAGTGGAGAGGGTATAAGTCTTAAAGTTTCATCTCGTTCTTGTGCCTTATTCGATGGCGGACGCGCTCCAAAGGTTATGGTACTTATTCCCCCTTATAAGTACCGATATGGTAGAGGTTACTATTATGACAGCTATCGTTACAAAGATCAAATGGGAGGTGAAAATGAAGTAATTCGTAAATTTTTGGAATTTGGTATAGAAATGGTAGATCAGCGACAAATGGATGATATCAGAATAAAAGAAGCATTTGAAAGTTCTATACAAAATCCTCAACAAGCTGCTGAGCTTGCAAGATCATTTAATGCTGATATAGTGATCACAGGTACAGCAAAAGCAGATGGATTAAGGAGTCAAGGCAATCTTCAATCAAGTCGTGCTACCGTAGAAGCTCGTGCTATCGATGCTCACACTGGGAGTATATTGGCCACTAATAGCACCTATGGCTCAGCTGCCGATATATCTCGTGAAGTAGCAGGAAATAAAGCATTAAAAGTGGCCTGGAGCCAAATGGCTAATTATATGCTCAATCAGCTGTGCCAAAGTAATATTGCAAGGAGAATCAATGTCAATGGAGAATCCAGAGCTTCAAAGTCGTCTAATAATAGTAGCAAATCAATTAAAATAGTTATAAACCAAGTGGGCTTTATGGGCTATAGAAAAATAAAGGAGGCATTTGAAAGAGCCTCTTGGATAAAATTAAAGACTGAGAATTTTTCGAAGAATGTTGGAAGTTTTACAGTAGAAATTACAAAAAATTCCGATGACCTTGCTTCCACTCTATTACAAGCTGCTCCAGGATTAGAAATATCTGGATTTACAAATACAAGGATTACAGGACAAATGAAATAATGATCATTACGTATCGAGACGAAAGTCACATCATGGCTTTTAATGCCAGTGGAGAATGTGTGAAACTTTTAACAAAGTCAAAGAAGTTGAAGTATTCTCTACACAACTTATAATGAATCAAAATATCACATCAAGAAGAATATTTTTTTTAAAACTAAATTAAATTTTAAACAATGAAACAATTATTATTTATTCTACTTCTAAGCTTTCTTATTTCCTCTTGTACAAAGGATGAGCCTACGCTTTCTGAGACTATTATTGGTACTTGAGAGATGCAAACTTTAAGTCAAGAAAAATGTGATGATCCTATTAATGATATTTCTTTAAACGCGGCAAATGGATGTATTGATGTCTTTGGCTCTATGATTTGTATCACTGTCAATTTTAAAGCCGATGGAATAGTTATTTTAACTAGTAATAGTGGAAACCAAATGATAACTGAAAAACAAACTTATACTGTGAATAATGAATCTAATTCGGTTACGATATGTGATGACCAGCAAAATTGTGACACTTTACTTGTAATCGATGGAACGTTAACTTCATTGCCAGATACTGATCCTATGACAGGATGTGAAAGGACAATAATTTTAAAAAAACAATAAGAAATAAATTAATAGAATGAGGCATAGTAATTTTTTCCTCCAAAAGTACATCAACTATTGATTTCACTAATTCTAAATAAATACAAAATGAAATATATTATTTATATCGGACTTTTAACAATACTATTCTGTTCTTCTTCAGAACTTTTAGGGCAACAAAATGGCAAGAGAGGCTATGTCGGTATTATTAACATAGGGCCTGCTATACCGCTGGGTATGTTGTCTGATCTGCCAGGGCTACAAAGCATAGGTTTAAACACTAATGTAGTGGATTGCGGATTTGCCTTAACCGATAGACTTGGACTATCTCTAAATCTTTTTGGGTCACTATTTTCTTTTGATCCCCCTTTGGATCAAATTTTTGAGCCTCTATCTATAGTGGGTATCACAATTGGACCATATTATAGGATTCTCGATACTGAAAAATTTGCATTCGATTTACGTGCTTTGGCGGGTACATCAAGAACATCTACTGAATTGGTTTCTGGTAGCAAGATTGAAGAATATGCTTTGGCATACAGCGGAGGTTTTGTAATGTGATATCATACAGGCCCAAAAATGTCTTTAATACTAAGTACCGATTACTTTAATGCTAGTACAGAAGACGAGGCTACAAAATTAATTTCAATTGGATTTGGAATAGCTATAAGAATATGATGAAAATTAAGTTTTTAGGTAATATTTATTGGTTGGTACTAATGGTGATATTTAGTGCACAAAGTAATAGCAGAGCATCAGGCTATAATGAAAGTTGTAATTGTCCTCCACATATATTGCAAGTGTGTGGCTCAGATGGAATTACCTATCGTAATTCTTGTTTTGCTGATTGTGAGGGAGTGACATGGTCAATAGGCCAGTGTGCTTCATCCAGAAGTGGGCGGTTATCATGTGCAGTCACCAGATCATTAGAATGTGGCATGAGTGAAAATTTTGGCACTTTTGAGGAGAATACTAATGTTCAGGATTATTGTAATCTAGCCAGTACAGGTATGACCGGTGGTGAGGTGGTGTACAAAATTGAACCTAAGCTAACGACAGAATATACTTTTCGTCTTACAGGAGTTACAACAGGTCGTGATCTTGATATGTTTTTATTGTCATCATGTGACGAAAATGATTGCATACAAAATTCTGATGGAGCAGATGCATCAGTGCCCGATATCATTACTGCCGTTTTAAATAAAAACAAGACTTACTATCTGGTTGTTGATACTGATAATGTATCAGGATCAGGAGAAAGTAATTATACCATTAGTATGGAATGTGTAGATGACTGCACATGCTCCACAGATTATAGTCCCGTATGTGGGTCAGATGGCAATACTTATTCTAATTCTTGTAACGCTGATTGTGCAGGAGTATCATGGGTCAGAGGGGAATGTAACGTCAATGAATGTCAATGCCCAGCAACACTAGAGCCAGTATGTGGGTCAGATGGCAAGAGTTATGCCAATGAATGTAGAGCCATGTGTGCAGGAGTGACTTATTCTACAGGATCTTGTTCTGGAGATTGTATAAACTATGATTATCTGGCGTTGATCGAAGAGTCAAATATTGTTATTGATTGTTTTCAAGATAATAAACCAGTGTGTGGTTGTGACGGAAATACATATATGAATGAATGTATTGCTGGGGCAATCAAAGGGCTTATGAAATTTACAAATGGGGCATGTGGCACCTCAGGTACCAATGATTTGATATGTTCTGTTGCTCGAGATTTGATATGTGGAGGAAGCGAATCATTTGGAACATTTAATGAAAATAAAAATGTAGACACATATTGTAATGGTGATAATACCCAAATGAAAGGTGGGGAAGTAGTGTATAGGATAATACCTACAAAAACAACTGACTATACTTTTAGATTGTCAGGAGTATCAAGTGGTCGAGACTTAGATCTCTTTTTACTAGGATCATGTGATCACAATGATTGTATTACAAATTCGGATGGAAGAAATGCATCAGTTCCAGATGTTATCACAGCACGACTGACAAAAGGGAGGACTTACTATCTTATTGTGGATACAGATGTTGAATCAGGATCAGGAGAAAGTAATTATACCATAAGTATGGAATGTGATGAAGATTGTAACTGCACATCTGAGTATGATCCTGTATGTGGATCAGATGGTGTAACTTATAGCAATTCTTGTGTAGCAGATTGCGAAGGGGTGTCATGGACGAGAGGTGAATGTGGGCACAAAGGCCGTCTTGAATGTACAGGTTCCATTGATTTGATTTGTAATGTTTCAGTTGCTAATACTACAATTGGAAAGGTCTCAAACGTAGAAAAATATTGTACTGATCAGTACATAGGATTTACCGGAGGCGAGGTAGTATTCAAAGTAAGACCTAATAAAACCGATAAATATATTTTTAGCTTGACCGGTGTGAGTAACGGACGTGATCTGGATATTTTTGTTCTCACATCTTGTGACCCCAACAGTTGTCTAGGACATACTGATGGGAATAGTGCATCTATTCCTGATATAGTAGAAGTACAATTGGTCAGAAATCAAACCTACTATGTAGTGGTAGATTCAGATGAAATAGCTGGCAGTGGTGAAAGTGACTTTACAATCTTAATGGAGTGTACAGAAGAATGTATTTGTCCTGCCAATTATGATCCCGTGTGTGGCTCAAATGGTATAACGTACAGTAATAGTTGTGTTGCTGAATGCGAAGGAGTAACATGGGAAACAGGTGAATGTACTAATGGAGAAAATTGTACAGAGAATTTTCTGGATTTTGGAAAAATTGATTGTGACCAAGCCATTGGCCCAGTTTGCGGATGTGATGGAGTGACATATAGTTCTTATTGTGCAGCTCTTGAAGATAACGTAGTATACTGGGAGCAAGGTGAATGTAATCAATCACCAAATTGTTGTAATGAAATACAGACCATACATCTGAGTTATAAAATAATCCTCAATCCAGAGGATGCCGCTCATCCTGATTTTTCTGCTAGTTCTCGTATTAATGCTACAATTGACCAATGGGTAGAGGACATGAATACAGTAATGATTAACAGCGACATTCAATATCGCTTTGATTATGAGATATTAGAAATTGGAGGTATTGGAGATTCTATTTCGTTGAGCTATTTTTTTAGCGAGAGCTATCATATCTGGAGTGATTTAGAGAAAGCAGCAGAATCCGACGTAAAAAATGGCAATAGTTTTAGATGGAAGGAAGACTATATTAATATTTATCTTATAGATGGCGAGCAAGGTGGAGCAGGAGGCGTTTGTAGCTTTCCCGAACGCCATGAAATTATTATCATTGAGTCAAGTAATAAAAGGTGGGGAACACAATTACATGAAATTGGTCATTTCTTTGGATTGCCTCATACACAAGGACGTTACTGCTCAGGATGCTCAGATGGCGATTTAACAGGAGGATGTGATATTCCAGGAGACGATGGGATAGATGACACCCTTCCTGATGTGGCTTGTTGGAATATTGATAGCATTGCCTTTAATGCTTTTGGTAAAAGCTATGCCTCCCTTGGTGTACGTGGAAAATTAATGGTGGACTATACGGCTAATAATATTATGTCATACCATTCTCCAAGAAAATATCTTACTAAAGGCCAAATAGATGAATGGTGCAAGACTGTAGCCAGCTCAAAATCACGTAAGGAAGTAGTAGGTGATTATTGTGAACCAAATCAGATGGATTGTATTATTGTGGAAAATGTCCAAAACATTGACCATTGCTCATCTATCATTTCTCCAGTTTGTGGGTGTGATACCATTACTTATCAAAACCTCTGTATAGCAGAGTCAAATGGGGTGAGAGAAATTTTGTCAGGAACTTGTCTTTCCAATAGCAATAGTAGTCAGGTTACCTTCTATGTATCTAATGTAATGTATTCAAAAGGTGAAAACATAACGGTACCGATACTGGTTCGTAACTTTAAAAATATGCGAGGTTTTCAATTCAGCATTCAAGTAAAAGATGCATTAGGGAAAAATGTATCCTCAATTATTGAAACAAATGATGTTTCTTTATCCATATTGCAAGGGCAATTTAATAATGGATCTCTTCCTATATTATGGGATAGTCAGACTCCAATATCCCTTGCTGATGGAACTTCGATTTTTGAAATCGTCTTGGCAAGTTCTACTCTATCAGCTGGTTGTATTATTTTATCATTTTCTGATAGCCCTACAAAGATATTTGCTAACAATAGCAATGGTCTTGTAGACCCTGTCACTTTTGGTGCTAGCCTTTGTATTGGAAATCAATACAACATAGTAGGAAAAATAGCTAGTGAAATAGGAAAAGGGATTGAAAATGTAGAAGTAAAAATAGGTCAAAGCAACCTTGAATATACCAATATCAATGGGAAATACGCTCTCCAGAATATTAATGCAGGGTCTGTAAATCGCATTATACCATCTAAGATGGATCAAATCATGGATGGAATAAATGTTTCAGATGTAGTGGCACTAAGGCGCCATATTCTGGCATTAGAAACATTAGATTCACCATACAAACTTATCGCAGGAGATGTCAACAGCAATGGATCTATTGAAGTTGCTGATATCAATGAAGTAAGTGATTTGATTATTGGTAGAATTAAAGCATTTCCTAAAAGTGATGTCTGGATATTTGTACCTGAGCGGTATAAATTCAGAGACAAAACCAATCCGTATAAAGACAATTTCCCTAAAAGCATATTGATTTCTCAAGTGCCTGGAAAAGGAGAGGCTGATTTTATGGCAATTAAAGCCGGAGATGTTAATAATTCCTTCAAATCAATATCTCGAAAAATAAACAAAGTTGTCCACTTTGAATTGATCAAAATAAATGGGAAGAGGGATGTTTTAACTCTGAATTTAAAATCGGAAACTCCAGTATTGGGGCTTCAATATTCAATGAAATATGATCATGATATTTATGATTTCACACCCAAAAAGATAGAAGGTATTGAGATACGAATAGAGCATGTAAGTCCTGATATTTCCAATATTATTATTTATTCCAGAGATGGACAAAGCGATATTCAAGGTGCAATAGGTACGTTCAAACTAATTTCAGAATTTTATTCCATAAAAGAGTATGATATAAAATTGAATGATGAAAATTTCCAAAATGTTGCTTTTACTCCTGATGGAGAAATTGGAATAAAAATCTACAGAGAAATAGATGATAATAATGTAAATGATTTTCTAGCAAAAATTTACCCAAATCCTTTTGTTGAAATGCTTAATATAAATATTGAAAACTCTCCTAGTAGAGAAATTCAAATAGAATTGAGCTCTATTATTGGTCAGAAAGTGTATGCTAAGAATGTTAAAGTAGAAAGTATGCATAGAAGTCAAATTGTTTTGGATCAGATGAAACTAGAAAGTGGAATATATTTTATTTCTATTTCTTCTGGAAAAAAAATGATAAGAAAACGATTGGTACATGTGCATAATTAGCATGAAATATCATTTTGTAATTGCGATATTTCTTATTGGAATGAGCATATGTGCACAGGATAGGATTGTGTTAAAAATTGATTCTTTAAATGAAAACGGAACGGATAGTATCATTTTAGTACCATTTGTGATTGATAACAATACTAAGCTTTTGGGTTTTCAATTTCAGATAATTACACCGCCTCAAATGAAAGCAGTAGATATTGAATCTAGGGTTTTGAGCAATGTCGACATTTTTATACTATCAGATAGTATTTCTAATATTCTTTGGACTGATCGCCTCGGGCAAGGTATAGAATTTAAGAAAGGAGATTCTTTGTTTTCCTTGATTACTAAATATGAGACCAATGATATCAATGACCCAAAATGTTCGACCATTACAGTAGGAAATGGATTAGAAGCGATTGCAATTGTAAAGTCTGATAAAACGAACGAAATACCTTTAGATTTGATAGCTGCCCCTGTCTGTCAGTTTCAACCACTAGGTATATCTATTAGAACAACTGGTAACATTTGCCCTGAAGCTGCAGAAGGGGTGGTTTTTATCGATGATATCTATGGAGGCAACCCACCTTATCTTATTTTTTTATATGATAGTGAAAAAGAATTGGTGAGTACTGATGAAATGGAAACAGGAGGTTTGACATCTGGATTGTATGAAGTCGTAATTACTGATTCCAAAGATAGGTCATATTTTGACACAATCACAATAGCCAATGGAATAGGGGCAAAGGTAAATTTTGATCTTCTTCATAATACATGTGCAGGAGATAGTATGGGTATGATAAGTATTGATTTTATAGAAAATGATTTTGGCATCCACTATGTTCATTGGAGTAATGGTGATTCCACCTTAACTATATCAGACCTTCCTCAAGGTCAGTATGGTGTAGAATGGCTTGATGAAAGGGGTTGTAAAGGAAATGACAAGATGTTTATCCAAGACCCAGAACCAATACTTTTCCACATAACAAGTACCCCTTCGTTTTGTTATGAATGTGAGGATGGCTCTTTTGAAATTGAAATAAATGGGGGCTTTAGTCCTTATGAAGTTGTTGTGAGAAATATGGAGAATAATATTTCAAATATAGATCAATTAGCACAAGGTGTATACACTATAACAATATCTGATTCGGTAGGATGTACAATAACAGTTGAGAATGAAATTTTCAAAAAACTAGAGTCTATCGATGAGTTATACGCAATCAATTTGATTAGCCCCAACGGAGACTTCTCAAATGACGATTTACAATTTCCTCAATTAAATAATTATCCAAATAATGAATTGGTAATATTTAATAGATGGGGCAATGTTGTATTCCAAAAAAAAAATTACCAAAACAATAATGAGGCATTGTTTGATGGAACATACAAAGGGAAAAATTTACCCGAAGGAAATTATTACTACATACTAAGGATCGATGGGTTTGAGAAATCTATTAAGAGTACGCTAATAATAATAAGGTAATGAGAAAAGTGTGCTTTATAATAATAATCTTTTGCACTATGAATACCCAATTGAAAGCGCAACAGGGGCCTCAAGAGCCAGGGTCATTAATGTATGATCTAGTCTGGAATCCTGCGGGCACAGCAGATCATAACCATCTTTCATTTGGAGTCAATAACAGACAAGAGTGGTTCGGGTTTAAAAATGCGCCCAGAACAGGTATTCTGTATGTTGAAAAATCTTTTTGGGAACAAAATATGAGTGTAGGCGGATATATTCAGAAAGACCAGAATGGATTTTTCTCTGATATAAAAATTGGTCTCAATTATTCCTATCAATTACGTATTAATGAAGTTCAACTATCAGTCGGAATTGGTTTTTGGACGAATTCAATATCATTTGATTTATCTAATCTTCGCACATTAAAAAGTGACCCCGTAGTGGAAAATTTAAATAATGGGCGCGGCTATGAAGGTAATGTTGGGATTTATTTGAGCAATAAAGTTGAAAATTTTGAAGATGAATCCAATTTTTTCTTTGGCGCTTATTTAGATAAAATAAGCACCCTCTTTAAGAAGTCAGATTTAATAAATAATGTATATGATAATGTCTGGCAAGGAGGTATTTATGGAGGAATTCAATTAAAATATAAAAATATAGATTTGGAACCTATGTTTTGGATAGATTATGAAAATCATAGTCCGCTACGATATTACGGAGGTGCATCTGTTAATTTCTATGAAACTTTACTATTTGGCCTTTACTATTCTAATGATGAACGAATACATACAAAAATTGAGGTAAGCATTCACAACCGTATTCTTCGTGACGGCTGTTTACGAGTTTATGCTATTCCTTCTCTTAATTTGGGTAATGGAGTATTGAAAAAGACTATTTCTATTGAAGTGGGTATTCGATATGATTTTATCCAAGAATTAATAAGAATTTAATAATAAATATTATAATTATTTCAAACAGTTTATTTTAATGTCCATACAGTTTGAGTTTCATTTATTGGATTAAAATACTTTTTTTGGTTGAAATTATTAAGAACACTATTCGATGATAAAAAAAACAACAATTTTAGTCATGCTAATTTTCGCTTTCTCATTTAGCAATGGACAAAATGAAATCAACGGAATTTGGGCTACCGATTCAGGTAAAAAATTGATCTTGGCTGAAGAAGGAATTTGCCAGCTTTTGGAAAATGAGAAATCTCACAGCTGCCATTATATTTACAAGAGCATGTCTGGATCATTTGATAGTCTTATTATTACTTATTCTGAATTAGGTGCTCTGCGCTATGTTGTATTTGATCAAACAGATGAAAAATTGGTGCTATATAGACCTGAAAATGGGAAATTTTTCAATTTGAGTATAATTGAAAAATTCAAGTCACAATCTTCAAAAGCCAAATCAACTTTAGTCACTGAAAATGTCACGCTAAGCAATGAAAAAGAATTAACGAAGAAAGAAAAGAGAAAGTTGAAAAAGGAGAAAAGAAAATTAGAAAGTGAAAAGGAAAAACTAAAAAAACAAGACTCAAAAAAGCTTAGCTGGAACGAAAAAAAAGAATTGAAAAAAAAGAAGAAACAAAAATCACAAAATGAAGTAGTTATTGATGAAAAAGACAACGCACAAAATAACGACTCTAAGGATAAAGTATATGAGAGGCCACAAGATGAAATTCCATGGATGAAAACAGAAAATTTAGAAAATAAAAGAGATGATCAACTTTCAAAAGTTAACAACCATGATCCATTTAAAAAAGGAACCCTAGTTAATAGTTATGGAATTGGAATTGCTGAATCGTTTTCTGGATTCCCAGCATCTATTACCAGCAAGGCTCCAATATACAAAGTGCTTTTTGAACAAAACATAGGTAAGAGAATTGGCTTGGGATTAAAAATGGCTTATCGAAAATGGGAAATGGAAGACATTCCTAACAAAATGCAACTTTTTACTTTTGCACCTAGACTTACTTATCACCCAAAATTGGGAAAATCTATTGACATTTATCTAGGAGGAGCAGCTGTTTTAAGATATGGTAAATTGACTGAGGAGATTGGTAAAAGCACTAAATTTAGTGGGGCAATAACACCCGTAATAGGAATTAGATTATTCCCTTTTAAGAATGGAGCAATTATAGGTGAGTATGCAAAAGATAACTCTACAATATTTACAATCGGAATTGCATGGATTTATTAATTCCTCTAACAGTTAAGCTAAAAAATAAAAAATGAAATATAGAATAATAAGTATAGCCTTTTTCACTCTTTTTTTGAGTGCCTGTGAAAAAGAATATTATACAGGGGCGATACCTGAGTTAGTGCCGCCATCGGTACCAGCAGGAGGTGTGGCCAATTCTGCAATCTTATCTGAGAATGAAAATAGTATTACAATTGAAGTGGATTTTTACATTGTAGATGGGTTTGGAGGTGTTATTAAAAGCCTCGATATTGATGATATTTACATAGAAATATTTGATTCGATTTCATTAATTAATACGCGAATAGTGACAATTGATTCAGAGGATAAAGGAGAGTATTCTGCCTTGACTTTATATGATGACAGTGGCAGTATTGCATCTACAGATCCAAATGATGATAGAATTAAGGCTGGTATTGCAATGGTAGATTTGCTTGTTGGAAATGAAGAGATGTGCGTTACCAGATTTACAACTTCCCTCAGAGATAGATACGAAATAATGGTACCTTTTACAAAAAATAAAAATGAGCTCAAAGCTGGAATTGAAATACTATCTCTGGGTGAATCAGGAAATACCCCATTATATTTTTCAATGTTTGAAATGTTAAATTACATTGATGATAATGCTGGAAACAGCAACCACGCCCTTATTGCATTTACCGATGGAAAAGATAATGTTGGAAATGTATCAATCACCAGTATAATTGCTAGAGCCAATAGGTTGAATATTCCAATTTATACAATAGGTCTTGGTTTAGGTACTAATCTTGATGAGCTCGCAGCAATAGCATTTCAAACAGGTGGTGCAATAATGTTAGCTGATAATGCCAAACAACTTATTGCCTTATATTCATCTTTATCAGAGCTTCTACGTGGTAATATAGATTTGTTTAGATTAACAGCAGAAATAGATAAATCATCATTTAGATTTGGAAATCTGAACAACGCCTTTCTTGTGGTTACACTTCCAAGCGGTGAAATAGTCAGATTGCCTGTTCGATTTGGTTAAGTTTATTCCCTCAGCCCATTGCAAAAAACACAACAAATGGATAACATTTATTTCTATATCGAAAAACAGTCATATCGTGCAGCCTTACAAAAAATTAAGTTTAACTATCAACGAAAATGCAACATATCAATTTTAATCGAAAGGAATCTGCTATTTGCAAAAATGAAAAAAACACCAAACGCTTTGTTATATTTTATAAAAGAAAAAATATCTCAAGACGACAAGATTTTAATACATACTCTTAGGTCGCAAATTCGAAATTTAAAAGTATGCCTTTATTCATCAAAACAATTTGCTTTAGATGCATGGCAAATGGATTTATTGGATTTCAAACCTTTTCCTATTACACCTCGTCACGTATTAAAAACTTACCATAAATATGTTATTTCGAGTAATCAGTTAAAAGAATATTTAGTTCTTAAACTTCATGATGGAAGGCACATAATACCATTTAAAAATATCAACTATTTTAAAGCTGACGGGAACTACACCAATATTTATTTAAATAGTGGCCGAAAAATAACTGTCACTAAACAACTACATATTTTCGAAAGACTCACAGCCCATGATTATTTTATCAACCGAATGAATAGATCATATATTATAAATACTGCTAATATTAGATTTATAGGAAAGGGTCGAGTAGCATTCTATGGGGGTGATTGTGTCTTAAATGACATATCACGTACACTTGAAAATTCGATAAAAAAAGAAATCATAGAATAATAGAATTATGTATACTATTGGCAGAGGAATGGACAATGATATTATTTTAAGTCATCAGGCCATAACAGAAAAGGAACACTTTAAAGTAATCATAAGCACTAATAAATCTATCATTTTATTGCACAAAGGACACAATGAGAGCCTAGTAAATGGAAGATCTTTTAAAAAAACTCCAATTAATAATAGCGACCATATAGAAATTGGGAAGTTCAAAATATCAGGTAAAGAATTGCGACTTAAAATTTTGAATATTCATTATAAAAATGAAACTGATTTATCTGATGAATTTGAAACTTTGATAAACAAATTGCGAGAATTTGAATTAAAAAAGAATAAAATTGAAGACCGTTCTTTTGGCCCCAAATTACTTCGTGTTGGACTAAGTGGATCTGTAATATTAGTTTTGGTACTTTTTCCAAGCCTGCTACCTGATGAAAATTTACGCTATCCTCTTATTGCAGGTGCCGGAGTTATTACCACATTGTTGACTGGGGTAACCGATAATAAGGCAAAGAAAAGAAAGAAATTAGTTGATTTAATCCTAGATTTTGAAGATCATTTGAATTGCCCAAAATGTGGTTATTCATATTTAAAAGTGCAAAGCTATATGTTAGCTAAAAGAGGTGTCTGTATGAATACCAATTGTGATGTAACATTTGATTTAAAAAACTATACACAAAATTAACGTTCTCATACACAATCAATACGATACTAGCACTAACTATATAATATTTGACAAAAGAAAATAATGAGCAAGGATAAAACACAAAACATGAAAATTGATAATCTCCAAAACAGCAAGAAACATCCTAAATGGAGAAGAGGCAAACTCATATTAAAAAACTTAACTGATGAACAGAAAAAGGTGATAAAGCTAGGCGGGCTTTCTTTGGGTTCTAGTATTGCGGGAGCCGCGTTAATGTCATTTTTTCACTCACCATTCCAAAATTCTGATGACCTCATTGTTAAGAATTCATTGTCTGATAGCTTGTCTGACGAAAATCATAATTCGGAGGGAGACTCTGTTGTAATTTATACAGAAGCATGTTTTGCCGATGATGTGAATGATGATATGGCTTTTTCAGAAGCATTCAAAACGGCAAGGGAGGAAATCGGGGCAGGAGGTTTTTTTGAATGGCGTAATAAAGTATATAACACCTATTATAATGAAGAATGGGAACAAATGACTGATGAGCAAAAAAACGAATATTGGGATTCAGTAAAAGAATCCGCAGAATATGACCAATTGGAATTATTAGATATTGAGGAAAAAATAACCACACCGAATCAAGATACAATTAATCAGCATGACAGTGAACCAATCAAAAGAGAATTTGCTTTGGAAAATTCAGATGATACCGATGATTCAGATGATTCAGATGTTAAGATAGATACCGATGCCAATTCTGTTATCAAAGAAGACGGTTATCTCCAAAATGAAGATAATCAGGAAAACTCCAAAAGCACCGGTATAAAACATGATGACCCGGAGGAATCTACTCCTCTAGATCCTAATAATGAAGCAAATATATCTCAAGGTTATTTGGATGCCAATAAAGATGAAATTAAAGAGGCAATCGCATATGATAATGATGGAGATGGATATGCAGATGTTGTTTTATATGACATGGATGAAGATGGTGATATGGATAGTAAAGCCGTAGATATTGATGGTGATATGGATTTGGATATAGTTATAATTGATAGTAACAATGACGGTAAGTTTGATGAAAGTGATACAAGAGAAGATTACGATGAAGTAATCAGCATGGATGACTATATCATTGTTGAAGATAAAAATGAGTTACTACTAGCCAACGATCAAGATAATTTGGAAGATGATGATTTCAATATTAGTGATTTAGACAAGGAAGATGATGATTTTTCAGATGATGATTTTGAACTTACATAGCTTCCAAATGAGATTAGTATATGAAGTGTAAATGCCCAGAATGCAAGACTAAAATGGAAATACGCGATGAAACCCTGAGTAAATTGAAGTCGTCCATATTTCAGTGCCCAACTTGTCAGAGACATATAAGAATTCTTCCTTCAATAGCAAAATGCCACAATTGCAATTTCGACTTGAAATATTATCCTTATAAATTCAAACCATCTTTACCTTTTACCAAGTGTAAAAATTGTGGTAGTCTAAATAAGTTGCCTTTATAATATGGATAAAGTATTTTATACAATTTGCGAACACTGCTCTAACAAATCCAAAATAGAATGGGATAAGAATCAAATTAACAAGGTGATACAATTTAAATGCAAAGAATGTAAGAATATCATTAGCACTAAATTTCCTATACACCCATATTTTGAAGATGGTACTTTAGTATATTTCTCAATGCCAAAGAAAAAGACAACGGTCGCTAAGTTGGTCGTGGTAGCCAATGAACATTATGAAGGTGGGCAATTTGTTCTTAATAACAACCTGGCAGTTGTAGGCCGAATGAGTAACTCTAAAAATCCAGATGTTGCAATACCAACTAAAGATAAAAAAATATCACGACTGCATTTTATCATCAGAAGTTATCAAAAAGACGATGAGAGTACTGTAAGGTATACTCTTGAACCTCGTCTAGGAACCAATGCAGTATACCTAAACAATACGATCATTAAAGATAATCAAGAGCTTTATTTAGCAAATAAAGATAGAATAAAAGTAGGAAATACAGAGATCATTTTCGTTGCCTTATTTAAAGACTAATAAATGAATAAGGAGACAGGTGAAATCGATATTAGAACCATGCATATAATAGGGGGACGTACACATCAACAAGATTCTTTTTGTTGTCTTGAGAGTCACAAATTATTTGCAGTCGCTGATGGTATAGGAGGTACAATAGGTGGAGAAATAGCCAGTAAGACAGTGATTGATACAATAATAAATTTTGTCAAAACTAGAAAGGTTAACGTACTGTCAAAAAACCAAATACTTAACATTTCTGATTTAGTTGTGGAAAATCTGCAAAAAGCTTTGCAAAAAGACTCTGAATTAGAAGGAATGGGAAGTACTCTTGCAATGGTACAAATAAATGATGACAACATTTTGGTTTGCCATATTGGTGACACTAGAATTATTCATATACAAAAGCCTAATATATCGTATTGGGCATCTCGTGATCACAGTCTTGTTCAGGAACTTTTTGAAGCTGGTATTCTCAAAAGCGAAAAAGAAATGATGGCACATCCATTAAGAAATATAATAACTAGATCACTGCAAATAAGTAAGGGTGGAATTGAAAAAGTATATCCTGAATTCGATACTATCTACCCATTTTCAATCGGAGATATATTGCTTATATGTACAGATGGTTGCCTCGAAACAATGACCAATCGTGATGTTGTGGATTTGTTTAAAAGCAATCCTTTCGAAAAAGCTTGGGATAAATTCCAAAAAATTTGTTATTCGCAATCATTGGATAACTCTACTTGTATTCTATTAAAAAAAATAAAATGAGACGATAATGGAGAAGAAAACTATCCACGGGTATACAATAATAAAACTTATTGGGAAAGGGGGAATGGCTAAGGTTTGGTATGGAGAAAATGGCCTTGGGAAACCTGCGGCAATTAAAATAATGCATAAACAATACGCTGAAGACGATAGTATTAAAGTGCGTTTTTTAAAAGAGGCACAAGCCATGATGATGTTAAAAAGCCCATATATACGTGATGTCTATGATCATGGAGAAATAGATGGGTTACCTTTTATATTGATGGAATATCTTGAAGGTCAAACTCTTAAGGAAATCAGTCAAAGTAAGACGAAATATGATAGCGATATAATGCATAAATGGTATTCACAAGCAATGTCAGGTTTACTCGAAGCACATAATAAAGGAGTAATACACAGAGATATAAAACCTTCCAATTTATTTGTAACAACCGATAATGTGATCAAAATTTTAGATTTTGGTATTGCAAAAATGGAAGGAGAAAAATCTGAAACCATGACAGGCCAGACTCTTGGTACAATCCTCTATATGAGCCCGGAGCAAATAGAAGATCCTAAAAGAGTTACCAATAAAACTGATTATTATTCACTAGGAGTATGCTTTTACCATTTATTACTTGGCACTTCTCCGTATGATATAGCTACAGACAGTAATTTTAGTATTCAAAACAAAATAGTAAATGAAAAAGTGAATCTGTCGAAAATACCAAAGGATTGGCATGATGTATTAAGTAATCTTTTACAAAAAGATCCTAAAAAAAGAATTATTAAAGGCGAGGTCAGGGCTTTTGAAGATGATCAAACTATAATAGAACAAAAGGGAGACATTGGTACAAAAAAAAAGAGCTCAAGAAATACTTTGGTTCTTTTAAAATATTTTGTTATTGGAGTTATTCTTTTATTTGGAATATGGCAAACCATGAGAGTAGTAATAAAAGCCAACCAAAGTAGTACAAAAGAAAAAGAGCAACTTATTTGTAATTTACATAAAACAAGTGCAATAATAGCAAACTTTAGTAAAGGCGGAGATGTTGACGAATTTTCAAATACTATAATGACACGAATGGATAGAAAACTGAATGATAGCCTTTATGATGTGCACACTACAAAATTTTTTAATCGCGATATTCCTCGATATCATGAAAAAATTATAGATTCTTTTTTTGTGAATACTTGTGACACTAGCGGCATTTTTGTAAATGGTTATAGAAACGAAAAGAAAAAAATATTCAATTTTTACGCCACTTTAGCGAATATGAAAGTAAAATTACCTGATTATTTAGAATCGTCTTCTATTGTCTTTGATAACCCAGAAAACATTGTCTTTGAGTCTCGTCAAGATGCCAACCTTATTGCTGACTATCTTGTCTTATTATTATTATCATATACAGAAAATCCGCAGAAAATTATTGAAATGACATACTTGTTTCAACAGCGTTTTGGGATTACAAGAGAATCTGAGAAAAATAATAATAATAACAGTGTTTTGGGTTCTGTATATCTCATGAGAGCTAACAATTATGCGATAGAAGGAAACGACAAAAGAGCTCGTGAAAATTATAAAGCAGCAGAAGAAATGGGGAATGAAAATGTAAAAGCCGCTGCACGTCTTAACAAAAAACAGATTAACCCAATTGTAGTTAAAATGGACAATGATCCTAAACTTAAAAGAAAACGAGTAAAAAATAAAAAGGACCACGGTAGAATAGAATCAAAGTTTGAAAAATTTTTGAAAGGCGTGGGTAAGGTTTTGAAAGAAATTGGAAAAACTTTGGATAACATTTTTAGAAAGAAAAAATAATATTGAATCCTCCTGTTATATATGCCTATCGAGTGACTACTCAGGTGGTATCAATTCTGGATGAAAAAAAACTCTTTTATAGCTATACTGCTGCTATATATATCTTAATAGCGCTGCTATTAAGATATATATGAGCCTTGTCTAGCAATAAAATAACAATTTTTCATCTCAAAAACACACCATCTGAGTAGTCACCCTATCGACAGATATTTGATACCGAACTGCTATGCTTTGCTCCGTTTGGTTATCATCCAGGTTGGGCTTGACTACTTCCAGTTTCTAAGTCTTTGTGTAACCCTTTCTTGATTTTGACATGTGATAAGTTTTAATAATGTGCAA
>JAZGFO010000230.1:0-18734 GCA_036479655.1 Saprospiraceae bacterium | reverse complement strand
GAAAACTCATTTGTTAAATTTTTAAAGTTACGGATTAGTTAATAAAATATAGTTAAAAAGTATTTGAATTCCTAAGCAAATTGTAATCCCCAAATCACAACTGCTCAAAAATCGATTATGTTATTCAAGCAATAGCTATACATACTATATGCATGCATCTCTATCATTTATTTATTTTAGTGAAAATCATTGGCTGATCTACCTAAGAATGTCAAAGCACATCTAAAACCGATGTAAGACTTTGCAGTATCTTGGTATTCCCAATGACGTGTTCCTGTCTGTAAGTAATATGAAATATCTTTCCATGATCCTCCTCTAATTACTTTACGTTTGTAAACTTCAGGGTCATCATCATTTGCATCATACTTATAGTTAGAGTTTAAGTCATGTTCGTGTTGGTAAGAATTTTCTTGAAAAGCGTCTTCTGTCCATTCAGCAACATTCCCTGACATACAGTATAAACCATAATCATTTGGAAAATATGCATCTGCTTTTACAGTATACAATCCACCATCTTCTGGATAGTTACCTCTACCTGGCTTAAAGTTTGCCAACAGACATCCTTTAGCATTTCGTACATAATAACCTCCCCATGGATAAGGAGCTAAATCTCTACCACCTCTTGCAGCATGTTCCCATTCTACTTCAGTAGGCAATCTAAACTCTTCAGAATTTGGCTCACCATCTCCTCTTGATCCGTTCCAAAGCTTAGTTCTCCAATTACAGAACGATTTAGCTTGTTTCCAATCTACACCAACAACTGGATAGTCATCAAATGCTGGATGAGAAAAGTAATTTCTTGTCATTGGCTCATTATAAGAATAGCCAAAGTCTCTAATCCATACTAATGTATCAGGATATATATTTACTTCATCTCTATTTATTAGTTCAGATCGTACTACATCACCATAACTAGAGTATGAAGCTGCTTTTTTCCAGTCAATCCACTCATATTTATAATTAAACTGTGATACATCAAATGATCTTTCACCATCAAAAGCCATATCTCCTTGATAATACATATCATCAAGAGTTTCGTCAGAATAGTCTAACTCATATTCCCAATCGATTCTCTCATTACCTCTATCATCTTCATAAAAATCACCCATTATAGTGTGTGCTATTGAGTCTCGCACCCAAAACACATATTGTCTATATTCGTTATTGGTAATCTCTGTATCATCCATGTAGAAACCTTGGATAGAAACTGATTTTGGTTTTTGATTGTATGTACTGAAAACATCTTGATCACTCTGTCCGATGTTTAATGTTCCAGATGGCACGTATACCATTCCATACGGATTAATTCCTCCCCATGAAGGTCTATCTACTACTCCTGTTAATTGATTTGATTCTTGTTTACCACATGATGTGATAATAAACAACAATGCAAGAACCCCAATTCTTGATAAATTCACTCTATTCATTTTGTTAAAAGTATAAAAAACATTAATAATAATGTACCCCAAATATGTTTTAGTCACGTAAAGATAACTTTGCATTTGATATATCAAAAATTATATTTTGTTATTTTTATAATTTTTGAGTTTTCGCCATAGCTATGGTATAATAAACGAGTAAAATGCAAACTTATTTTTCAAATTATTAAAAATTTAAAAATAATAGCAAATTACAGTTATTTACTTCCTTTTTATATTTATCGGCACACTTATCTTTATAAGTATCTTGGATTATAAATAATCTTGTGACGTTTACTTGACCCAAGAAATTTTCGCAAATTATAATTGAGCAATATCTCATGTGTCCCTTCATTGGTGCTTCTAAGTCCAGATATGCCAATATCATAACTATAGCTTAACGTAAAATTATTGTCAAGTTGCATCCCAACTATCAAAGTTATCGCATCTAACGATTTAGAATTATAACCACGTAAGTTAATACCACCAAAAACATTGCCATTTATTTTCACAAGCGTTGTTATGTCACTTTGAATTTGATTAAAATCCGTTTTTAGTAAAATACTTTGCAAAACTTCACTTTTTTCAAAAAGCATATATTTATATTGAAAAAACAAGTTGGCTTGTGATGTCAAATCAAATGAAATTGATTCTATATTAACTTTTGACTGAGGAATAGAACTAAGCTGAAGCCCTATTTCAATTTTTTTATTAAAAAAATAACTACTTATGTCCCAAGCAGGTCCAATCCCGTTTGTAATAATCGATGGTAACAATGGATCATTGTGATTGATTCCACCTTCATATGTACCTTCTGGAGTGATAATCGATGAGCCATCAACAGATAATTGGTATGCACCAAGTCTTGTACCAAAAGATAACAAACCATATTGAGTATCAAAAATATAATTATATGACCCCATAATTACTCTTTTCGTTAATGCTCCTGACGACTTTTTTTCTGCCATCAAGCCTATTCCCCCATTAAGCTTATAATAAGGCATATGCACATTTACATGAATATTATTAATACTGCCAGGCAATGATTCCCATTGTTTTCGATAAATAACACTTGCACTCAATGAGAAATCTAATCCAGCATACGAAGAATTGATTGCATACTTATTAAGTGCAAACATGCTGTATTGATCTTCCTGTTGACCCACTATCACAATAGGAACAACAAATAACCCGAACCATATAAATAAGTACTTTTTCAAATAATAATAATTTATGTTTAAGCTAAGATAGTTTATTAAATGCACTTTCCATTATTTTTTTTTAATAGTAGTTGCATTGTTAAAAAAAACATTGTATTGATGTATATCACTCTTAGCCATAGACTACTAAACCATCAAAAGAAGGTAAAACATTTTCGGGCAATTCTTTTTCCCAGTTATTTGTCATCCCCATTTTATGGCTCAAATGAGAGATATAGGCTTGAGAAGGGTTAATCTTCTCTATTGATTCTAATGATTGTGACAATGTAAAATGACTATGATGGCTGTTTCTTTGCAAAGCATTAATTACAAGGACTTCAACTCCATCAAGAAGTTTAAAAGCGAAGTCGGTCAGCTTAGAAGCATCAGTAATGAATGCAAAATTATTGATTCTAAAGCCCAAAATATCTAAATTTCCATGTATTACTGGAATTCCTAGAATATCAATATTTCCAATTTTAAAACTGTCACCAGGTTTTATATTATTGGTAATAGCTCTTGGAACTCCAGGGTAAGAAATATCACTAAAGGCATAAGCAAATCTATTTTTCATATCATCCATTACTCTTTTGAGTCCATATATGGGCATATCCTTTTTATTTTTAAAACAAAATGGACGTATGTCGTCAAATCCAGCAGTGTGGTCATTGTGCTCGTGTGTATATATGACAGCATCAATATCTGATATAGTGTGTAGAAGCATCTGTTGTCTTAAATCTGGACTTGTATCTATAAGTATTGATGTATTGCCATTTTCAATATATAATGATGTTCGTAGTCTTACGTCTCTTGAATCTTTGGAAGAGCAAACTGCACAATCACAACCAATAACTGGTATCCCTTGAGAAGTACCTGTACCGAGCAATGTGATTTTCACTTATATTTACTTTTTCTGGTTATACCGATGTCTCAACTTGGCTTTTCAATATTTGTCTAAAAAATATTTTACTTTTTGACGAGAGTCTATCTTCCATCACAATTATCAATGAAAGTATGTCTAACAAGACGTTAATACGACCTTCGGTATCAAAAAACTTATTGACAACAACAACTTTATTATGCTCCACAATACAATAACCACTCTGAAAGTTTCCTTTTTCGTAACGAATAGTATAATCTTGCTCTTCGAAAATTTTTTCTATTTTTAGCAATGTTGTTTTTGTGAAGTTCAAATTTTATGATTAAAGCATTAATTAATAACACAAATATAAAATATTAACATATATGAAAGATGAAATTATAAATAGATTTACAGAAAAAAAAATAATTTATTTTTTCTTCGCTTGTTTTTTGATTATAAATAATGTTAAAGCTCAAAAATTTACAGGCAGTGCTGTATGGGGAATTAACTTAGCTCAAATAGATGGAGATGCCTTATACGGATATTCAAAACTTGGATGGACAGGTGGATTTAAAATAGGTTATCCAATAGCAAAAAATACGAATATAAATATGGAAATGTTATATTCTCAACGTGGTAGTACCTCTGGTTTTGGTTTTGGTAGTAATAAAGATATATTCACTGATCTCAAATATATATCCCTTCCAATATATGTCAATTATAATGACTGGTACATTGAAGATCAAAAATATTATAAAGTAGGAATCCATGCAGGTCTATCTTCTGCCAAATTATTCGATATTAAATCTTCAAATGGTGTTTTTTCAAATAATATTGACAATTATACTCCTTACAGCTTTAGTTATATAATAGGAGTCAACTATGCCTTTACATCCAAAATATCTACTACTATAAGATACACTCGAGATATTAATAGTCTGTATACTGTTACCGCAATTGGGTATTTTATTACTTTACGAATGGATTATAAATTTTAAAAGTTTATTTTTGCATAAACAAATATCAAATAACAGATGCGTATCACAGTATTTTTAGTATTATTTTTTTTTATTAGTTGCAAACAAGAGAAAAAACAAAACTTGCCCAATAGTAAATCTGGATCAACAGTAGAAGAAACAATAATTACTAATTTAAAATCTTTTCCTAATGCGGATTTAAAAAATCTATTTGACAATAGTACTTATGTAGATTATATATTCCACTATTTACCATTTTCTGTAAGTCAAAATAATAAATCTAGCATTGTATCTAATTTAAAAATGATATCACCTGATAAACCAAAACAATGGAATAACACCTGTAAATCAATAGGCAGAGAATTTTTTCATATCGGAGGAGACATCGTATACGAGGCTGATGTATATTTCTCTGAGCATTGTCAAGGATATATTTTCATGAAAAACGAAAAGCCAATATTTGCAAGTGGCATGACTGAAGCAGGTATTGCTTTTTATGGTAATCTTCTTACACATGCCGCAAAAATTAAGAACCAAGTCAATGAAAAATAGACATTTTGCTGTTATTGATCTCGGATCAAACACCTTCCATTTATTGATAATAAAAATAGAAGATGATGGAAAACATCAAGAGGTATTCAGAAACAGGCAATTTGTTGGTCTTGCCGAAAACGGTATTGATAATATTGAGCCTTCTACAATAGATAAAGCAATAAAAGCGATAGCTAAATTTAAAATCAAACTTGACGAATTTGGTATTAATGATTGTAAAGTTATAGGTACTGCTGCTCTTCGATCTGCCCAAAACAGTAGTTACATTACTAACAAAATAGAAGATGCACTTGGCTACCCTATTGAGATAATTGATGGAAAACGAGAAGCAGAACTTATATTTAAAGGTGTTTCTTTAGTTGCCAATATCAAGATCGGTAATCATGTAATAATTGATGTAGGTGGAGGAAGTGTTGAGTTTATCATTATAAAAGATAACAAATTCGCTTGGGCAGAGAGTTACAATATTGGTGTAGGTGTACTTTATAATAATTTTCATAAGTCCGATCCAATTTCTGCAAAAGAAATTGATACTATTGAGGAGCATATTGATAATACCTTATTACGTTTTTCTACACAATTAAAAGGTCTTAATATTGACTCAATGATCGGCGCTTCAGGTTCATTTGAAGTTATTGAAGCGATGATGGGGATAACTTCTTCTCCTGACAAAGTTACTGAATTAGCTATTCACAGCTATCTAAACATCAGTAATAAAATCATACAATCTGATATTACTGAAAGAGAGAACAATAAGAACATTCCGGCTACAAGAGTAAAACTAATCGTAGTCGCTTTGATTCTTATCAATAAAGCTTTAAAAATCATTAATCCAAACCATATTCAAATATCTCCTTTTGCACTAAAAGAAGGTATCATACTAGAATATATAAATGATATACAAAAATGAAAATACTGATGGTTTGCTTAGGTAACATATGTCGATCACCCCTTGCAGAAGGCATCATGCAACTCAAAATTGAGCAATACAACTTAGACTGGACTGTAGAAAGTGCTGGTACAAGTTCTTGGCACATCGGAAAACAACCTCATAAAGATTCTATTAATATAGCGTTAGAACATAATATTGATATCAGTCAACAAAAAGCGAGACAATTCATAGCATCAGACTTTGCGAAATTTGATCTTATCTTAGCAATGGATTCACAAAATTATATTGACATTTGCAAATTAGCTCCTACTGACCTACATAAAGAAAAAGTTAAACTAATACTTAACTACACAAATCCAAACACCAATAAAGCCGTACCCGATCCATATTATGAAGGAGGATTTGATGTTGTATTTGATATGATTGAAGCAGCATGCCAAATCTTAATAAAGAAAGTTAACTAAAAACATTTTTAACAGAAA
Source organism: Saprospiraceae bacterium (assembly GCA_036479655.1). GTDB lineage: Bacteria > Bacteroidota > Bacteroidia > Chitinophagales > Saprospiraceae > CAJXUU01. The sequence goes on along the minus strand of JAZGFO010000230.1, from coordinate 12,352 downwards.
CTCAATAATTATTTATTTGGGTCTTATCCAAATACTTGCTCTTTCATTTCAGTAGGCAATGTCCTATATTCATATTCTTGTGTCCTAAGTTGTGCCTTGAATCCTACTTCGACTATGGCATCTTGAATACCTGTAGCTGTAAATCTATAATCGGCACCTGCAGCTGAAACAACATTTTCTTCGATCATTATACTTCCAAAGTCATTGGCACCAGCATGAAGGCAAACTTGTGCAACTTGCTTACCTACAGTCAACCACGACGCCTGAATGTTTACAATATTAGGTAACATTATTCTGCTCATTGCTATCATCCTTACATACTCATCACCAGTAACTGTATTTCTTGCTCTCTTAATTTTTTTAAGAATTGTGTCTTCGTCCATAAACGGCCATGGAATAAATGCTAAAAATCCCTTGGCATGTTCTGGTTTTTCTGATTGGACTTCTCTAATCATTGCTAGATGCTCCATTCTTTCAAGATTGGTTTCTATATGACCAAACATCATGGTTGCAGAAGTAGTTATATCTAATTTGTGAGCTTCTCTCATAACATCTAGCCATTCTTGTCCTCCACATTTTCCTTTAGAGATCAATCTTCTTACTCTGTCATGTAATATTTCAGCACCAGCACCAGGCAAAGAGTCTAATCCTGATTCTTTAAGCGCCTTTAGAACCTCAGCATGGCTCAGTCCATCAATCTTGGCAATGTGCGCTATTTCTGGTGGACCTAAAGCATGAAGTTTAAGCGTTGGAAAAAGTGTTTTCAATTCTTTAAATAAAGTACAATAATAGGATAATCCAAGATCCGGATGATGTCCTCCTTGCAATAACAATTGTTCTCCACCGTACTCAAATGTCTCCTTAATTTTTTTCTTATATTCTTCAATAGTTGTTATATATGCCTCATCATGTCCTGGTCTTCTATAAAAATTACAAAATTTGCAATTAGCAATACATACATTAGTTGTATTACTATTCCTATCAATAATCCAAGTTACAGTTTTTTCGGGAACCCGCTCATATCTCATTTGATTGGCAACAAACATTAATTCAGTAGTAGTTGCATTTTCAAAAAGAAACACTCCTTCCTCAGCTGATAAAAATGCTCCCTTAAGTGCACTAGATAATAATTTAGATATCTGCATAAGTTTTATTTATTTTTTTAAATGATGATATAACAAATCGTCATTTAAATTTCAATATTAATTCCAAAAAAATCACATTTTTCTATCCAACAAATATGCTCCAAATGCTTGGAATTGTGACTTTGCTTTTTCGCTCAGATTGATTGCATCTAAGTGAGAAAAAGCCAATTGTCTGTATTCTTTTTGTACTTCTTCAGAATGAATCTTTACATGGGTATCATTCATAATTTCTCTAACTCTGGTAACTTTTGCGTCCGTATTGTCTGGTTTAGAATTGTAGTAAGTTATCAATTCTTCTTGTTGGCTATTATCTGCTAATGCCATCGTTTTTATATAGAGATAAGTTTTTTTATTTTGAATAATATCTCCTCCAGGTTGCTTACCTACTTTACCATCACCAAAAGTATCAAGTATATCATCTTGCATTTGGAATGCAATACCAATATTAACACCGTAATAATATAGATGTGTTGCTGATTTTGTGTCCATACCAGCTAATATACCTCCCATTTGTAACGATGCTCCAATAAGTACAGATGTTTTTTTTGTTATCATATCAATATACTCACTTACACTTACTTCTTGGCGATCTTCAAAATCCATATCTAATTGCTGACCTTCACACACATCAATTGCCATTTTATTAAACACCTTCATTAATTTACAAGATATATCTGCATCATAAGAAGACAATAAATTATAAGCATGTATAAGCATAACATCTCCTGATAGTATTGCTGTATTTATATTATACTTGGTATGAACAGTAAGCATTCCCCTACGTAAGGGAGCTTGGTCCATAATATCATCATGTAACAAAGTGAAATTATGAAATACCTCTACGGCTAATGCCGCAGGCAAAGCATTTTTTAATTCACTTCCAATTAAATCAGACGCTAATAAAAGCATCAATGGTCTAATTCTTTTTCCTCCAATCTTCAAAATATAATTTACAGGAGCATATAAATTTTGGGGTCGCTCTACAAATTGGTTTTCTAATAGATAGTTTTCAAATGCTGTTTTGTATGATACAAGAAAATCCATTAATGACTATTATTTATTACTATTTGTTTAATCATCACTTTTTTACCTGATTTTATTTTTATTACGTAAATACCATTTGTTATTCCGTTTAAGTCTATTTGTGTTTCGGTTCTCTCTGCGACTCCTTTGAATACGACTTGATTGCTGCTATTATATATCTCTATTTGAGAAGGTAAATGCTCAGATCTAAGTTTTATATTAAATACACCATTATTGGGATTTGGATTAATCATCAAATGATTATCATTATTAACAAATTCAGTAGAGGTAGGGATATCACCATCTAAAACAAATAGTCCGTTTTGCATATCTGTTACCAAAATATTTCCAGATGATAAAAACGGATAAACACCCCATGCTCCTCGATACAAATTTGGTGCAATATTTTCAATACTTGTAGGATAGTTTAAGATTCTTATAGGACTGCTTGGGTCAGATATATCATATACTTGTAGCCCATGAAAATAATAAGAAACAAATAGTTTTCCATTATGAACTATTTGATTGTGCGCTATCGATATGCTATCTCCTGCATCTATTATAGAAGGAAACTCTATCTCCGGTAAATTTCGCATATCCATTACCTTAATTCCTTTCCCTAAGTTTTCGTCTGCCATATAGTAGAAGTCACCATTTTTAGTTGGCCATCCGCTATGGTTGTACCCAGATTGTGGATATTCAGAAGGAGACAACACACTGATCACATTGGGTATATCAATATTGATAAAATCAACTATTGCAAATCCCGAAGGACCAAGATTTAAATAAGCAGTATCATTCTTTACAAAAGCATCATGCACTTGAGAAATCTGATAACCATCCAAAGCACTATAACTACCTATGGGTTGAGGGTCTATGGGATCAGAAATATCAAAAATTCGCATTGGAGAAAACCCAATAGTAGTTCCATTAGAAATCAATGAATATAGTCTTGCTTTAGCAGTATCTATAAAAATATTATGGCTCCTTGTAAAATAATCACTATTATCATAAACAACGTCAATAGAAGTTGGCAAATTTCTAGTATCAATAATCTGTAAACTGGTATTTGCCCCTTCATCAGCTATCGAATATAAGTAGCCCTTATAGTCATGAAAATCACGATGCACAATCACTCCACCTGTCGTTCCACCAGCAACAACAAATAGTTCTTCTGGTGAAGATGGCTCTGTAACATCAATAATGTGCGTTCCATAAGTAGATCCGACAACAGCAAATTCATGATTATTAACTTCCAATCCCCATACTTCATTATAAGTATTGAAATGTGCATTTGAAGGTACTAATGTACTATCTGACCATGTCCCTAATAATGTGGCTTCGACAGCTTGTCCATTACTATTAATATATAAACCTAATAAAAACAATAGCAAAACACATTTTTTCATAATTCCATTTTTCACAACTTAAACCCAATAACTAAGACAGACGAAACAGTAGTCTCTCTTCTATTTTTTAAATTTTGTTTTAATATTTATCGCCGATTTAGGTCGTACAAGTTCCATCTCTTGTATTAATCTTGTTGCCCCAGCATATTTATCAATTATAAACAGGATGTACCGAGCGTCAACCATTATATTTCTACAAATTGAAGAATCATAATTAATATCACTCATTGTTCCTTCCCAAACTCTGTCAAAATTAAGTCCAATAAGATTACCATAGGCATCTATCACAGGACTACCAGAATTACCACCTGTGGTATGATTTGTCCCTAAAAAGCATACTGGCACTTTTCCTGACTTATCAGTATATTGTCCAAAATCTCTATTTTCAAATAACGTTAATAGCTTGGCTGGCACATCAAACTCGTAGTCACCTGGTTGGTATTTTTCCATTATTCCTTCTAAATGTGAAATAGGCATATACATCACTCCATCACGAGGGCTGTACCCTTTTACTTGACCATATGTTACTCTCATCGTACTATTAGCATCTGGCCAAAATCTCTTATCTTTAAAAGTTTCCATTTGTCCTTTCATGTACAACCGTTGTAATGAATCGATGCTGCCTTTATACTTATTATATGAGGGTGATACTTCTTTGGCATAAAGGTCATTCCATTCTTTCCCAAACCTATATAGCGCGTCATTTTTAATAATTGACAATGCCTTTGCTGGTTCCATATCAAATACCTTATTCGCTGATTCAAAAGTTGTAAATTCAGAATTAGAATATAAACTTGCTGCTAACCCCTTAGTATCATATTGATCTTTTTGCAGCATCATTGGCACAAATTTTACATCCATGGCTGACTTATAATTATCTACTAATGTGATAAATATTTCTTCATCAATATTTGCATCATAGTTCTTGTAAAATTTAGCAAGATATGGTTTCAATCTTGCAAGAAAACTGTTGTATCCTTCTTCTCCATTATTCTCAAATCCACTTACAAGCCTCCTAAGGTTACCCATCTGGCGTAATATTTCAATATTTCTCATTACGGTTTCACTATAATAATCTTTTGCCAATGCATATGGGCTAATATCCTTATAGAGCGCTTCAAATTGCGGCAATAATTTACGATATTTTTTTGGTGCATTTTTTGCAAAATCTTTTTCTAATTTATATTTTTTATCCAATGCTTTGGTTGCTTTCAATCCAGTACTCTCTCCAATCCATTTTTTCCAATAATTAGCTACACTTGCAAATTTAGAAGCATACTTAAGTCTCACACTTGGATCAGATTTCATATGTTTATCAAGGATTTTTAAAGCTTGATCTCTTATTTCAATTTTAGCAGGATTAAGGGACTCCATAGTCATCTCCACTGCTGGAGAAGGTAAATACTGATTGGTCCGTCCAGGAAATCCAAACACCATCGTAAAATCATTTTCTTCTACACCGTCCAAAGATATAGGAAGATGATGTTTTGGAATGTACGGCTTATTATTTTCAGCATATTCTGCTGGTTCATTATTTGGTCCTGCATAAACTCTAAAAAGAGAAAAATCTCCTGTATGTCTTGGAAAGACCCAATTATCGGTATCTGCTCCAAATTTCCCAATTGATTCTGGAGGAGTACCTACTAATCTTACATCGTTGTATGTCGTTGTTGTAAATGCAAAATATTGATTTCCGTTATAAAAAGGTCTAATGATAATATCTTGAAAAGCTACTAGTGTATATCCAGATTTTATTTTCTCAAGGTTTTTATCGATTATACTTTGGCGTGTTTTTAGTGCCATATTATCATCTGTTCCTTTCAGTGCCGCTTCACTTACATCATCTATTCTGTCAATAAAAGTTACAAAAAGTCCGGGATTTGTTAATTCTTCTTCAAATGACTTAGCCCAAAAACCATCTTTCAAAAGATTGTTATCAATTGAAGAGTGTGCTTGAATATTCCCATATCCGCAATGATGATTTGTAAGAATAAGCCCCTGATCAGAAATGATTTCTCCAGTACAAAACCCACCAAAATGGACAACAGCGTCTTTAAGCGAACTCTTATTTACACTATAAATATCTTCTGCTGAAATTTTCATCCCCAATTCTTGCATTTCTGCTTCATTAAGTGACTTTAAAAATATAGGTAACCACATGCCTTCTCCAGCAAATATAGAATGTGAATATCCCATGATGATTAGAAGAGATAATAATCTAATTATTTTTTTCATTATATTGTATTGTATAAAAGTGAGTAGCGAAATTAACAAATAAAGTACATTTTGACTGATTTAAACAATAGTACGTCAAAATGTACTAAATTAATAGTTTTTTACCTTTAAAATAAAAAAAGAGACTGCCATTTGACAGTCTCTTTCTATACTAATTTTAGTATTCAGTATTCTATTTTCCTTGCAAGGCATTAATATTTAAATTAAATATCAACTTACCACATTGTTCTTCGGGAGCTTGTGGGTCAGCTTGTACTTTATATCCACCTGCGGCTTTGAGTGCTCTTCTTAATTTTTCGCTATCTGTCTCAGAAGTTTCATCGTACAATATTTCAGTATATTTGACATCCCCTTTCCGATCAACACATATTTTTACAGCGATTTTTCCTTCCCCTTTTGACTGGTTACCACCTTTAAACAATCCTCTCCAATTTCTTTTTATTATCTTTCTTCCAAATACTCCGTCTCCAGATCCGTCATAGTCTCCTGTACCTGACCCGTCATCCCCTACCCCTTCATCACCATCATCACCGCTACTTGCACCTTCACCATCTCCAGCATTTGCTTCTCCTTTACCTCCATCACCTTCTACTACTGAGTCCGTATCATCACTTCCTGTATCACCACTTGATGCATTGGCATCACTAGTTTCGGCAGCCTCTTTTCCTTCCTGCGCTTCTTCTTCTAATTCTTGTAGTTCTTCTTCAGTAATAACTTCTTCTACTTCTACTACTTCAGGTATTACTTCTGGCTCTGGCTCATCCATTTCTATATCTTCTTCGACAGCTTCAATTGGCGCTTCTTCTTCTACGGTTTCAGATACAATGGGATCTGTCGGAGTTGGTTTCACTTTGGGCTTAGGCGTAGGTATTGTCACTTTAGGTTTTTTGACCTCAATCTTCTTCGGTTTTGTCGTTTCTACTTTTTTAGTTGCTTTTGTTTTTGCCTTCTTTTTTCCAGCATCTGCATGGGCGTACTTACTTAGACTACTTTCTGTAAAACTAAAATCAACTACCACTGGAGGTGGATTAACTGGCACTTCTGACTTTGCAGGCCAAAAATAGAAGAATGCTAACAACAACAATAACAAGTGAATTATTGTAGAAATCGTCCTTCCTCTTTTTTTATCTTTCTTCTCTTGTAATTCTATTTTTAACATAATTTAATTTTTGATAGTTAATATTAATCACTTATCGTGCCTAAACATACATATTAAGTAAATTTATAATAAATATTTAATTCTTATATACTCTTTAGACGATTATTAACGAAATAAAGGGTTAATATTATATTAATAAAGAAAAAAAATTATTTAATGATATATTCAGGGTCTTGCTCCAACCCAAAAACTCCCGCCTTCAAGATGTTCTTTTTTCCAAATAGGAACATTCATTTTTAGTTGATCTATAGCATATTCACAAGCCAAAAAACAAGCTTTACGGTGCTTCGATGAAACAGCAATTATTACAGCAATTTCTGTAATAGACACTTTCCCCTCTCTATGAAAAATTGATATTTTTGTAATATCAAATTTTGTTTGACATTCAACAGCTATTTTTTTCAACTCACTTATTGCCATAGGTCCATAAGTCTCAAAATCGAGATGAGTTACTTTTTTATCTTTATTTATATCCCGTACTGTCCCAACAAATAGACAATTTCCGCCATTAGAGGCGTCAATAACGGATTGATAAGCAGTATCAATAGAAAGTGGCTCGCTTGATATTTTTATATTAGTAGTCATCCTCCGCTTACTGGTGGTAATATTGCAATTTCGTCAGATGGATCTATACAATCTTCGGGCAATGCATAACTATGATTTACTGCAATCATGTAATTATTTAAAGTTTTTAGCTGCTCAAATTTACTGTCTAAATACAATCGTAACTCACCAACATTCTTAATAGAATTACTTTCTATTTGATAAGTCCGTTCACCAATAATATCAGTCGCTATACCAAAACATTTAATATTAAAAACATCTGAATTCATAAAAAATCATGCTTAATTTCGAACAAATATATAAAATAACAATAAGAAAGAAGCGATTATCGATAGCGCTATTATACATACGTAGATTAGATTTATTCTAAACTAAAAATATGCATTCGCTTTTGTAAATACCTTGTGATTAGCTATAAGGGTTATGCATTAATCAAAAAACAATATACGCAAACCAACAAATCCAATTAAAATTGCGGTTATTAGTTTTATTCTTTTTGCTGGTAAAAGATGAAGATTTAAACGATTCCCTATAATACCACCAATAATTACACTCCCTCCTAATACTACCAAATATGTATAATTTATTATAGGGTTGTTTGCCAACTGACCAATCAATCCAGAGATTGAATTAACAAAAATAAAAAGGCTAGCAAAAGCACTTATTTTTTTAACATTATCCCACCCAATTAAATATAAAAACGGAGCTAAAAAAACACCACCACCAATACCAATAAATCCTGACAAAAATCCAATTCCTCCACCTACAATTGACATTGTTAAGGTCGAAGTTTTGAGAATGTTTTTATCCATAGCCCCCTTTTTACTTACAATCATTGATATAGCTGCCAATAATAATAGTATTGCAGCAATTGTCTTATATAAATTTTCATCAACATCTATCATCCCTCCTAAAAAAGCCAGGGGAACACTAAATACAACAAGAGGTAACACCTCTTTTAAGTTATACATTCCGGCTTTATAAAAATTATAAGTAGCCAAAGTAACCACCAATATATTACATACCAATGCAATAAACCTAACTTCTCCATACCCAACATTCATCAATAATAGTATAGCTATGTAGCTACTCCCTCCACCAAAACCAACTGAAGAATATACAATTGCAATCAGAAAAAACATTAACACCAAACTTCCAACTATTCCCATACAATAACTACTCGATTATCATCAATTAAAAATTAAATTTCATTTTTAATACCAAATATCATATATTCGCAAAAAACAATCAACTATTTCTGACTTATTAAAAATATAAATATTTTTTTATTTTTAATAACAACACTATTTTACTAATCAATCAAAAACTATTAAACATGAACAACATTGAACAAATATACACTAATTGTCTTGCACAAGGCGCCTACTTTGTCGAATCTGAAGGAGAAGCATTTGTAATAGATCCATTAAGAGAAACAGAGCCATACATTCAGAGGGCACAAGAAAAAGGAGTAAAAATAAAATACATATTTGAGACTCATTTTCATGCTGATTTTGTTTCGGGTCACATTGACTTAGCAAAGAAAACTGGTGCTACAATCGTATATGGGCCATCGGCAAAAACTGATTTTGACATTCATACAGCAACTGATGGAGAAGAGTTTAAAATTGGAAAATTAACTTTAAAAGTATTACACACACCCGGTCACACACCAGAAAGTTCTACTTTTTTATTGATAGACGAAAATGGAAAAGAGCACTGTATATTTAGTGGTGACACCTTATTTATAGGGGATGTAGGGAGACCAGATTTAGCACAAAAAGCGACAGGATTAACTCAAGACGATTTGGCAGGTTGGCTGTTTGACAGTTTGAGAAATAAAATAATGACGTTACCTGATGATGTCATTGTATATCCAGCTCACGGTGCAGGATCATCATGTGGTAAAAACATGAGCAGTGAAACTTGGGATACATTAGGTAACCAGAAAAAAACCAACTATGCACTAAGAGCAGATATGACAAAAGCAGAGTTTATAAAAGAGGTTACTGATGGCTTAGCAACTCCTCCTCAATATTTCTCATTGAATGCGGGGCTAAATAAAAAAGGTTATGGCAGTTTTGATGATGCTATGACAAGAGGTTTGAAAGCACACAGTGTTGAAGCATTTAAAAAATTAACGGCTAACGATGATGTGATGATTTTAGACGTAAGAGAAAGATGGGATTTTGTAAATGGTTATGTACCTGGATCGGTATTTATAGGTCTTGACGGTGGATTTGCTCCATGGGTAGGGGCACTAATCACTGATATTAAGCAAAAAATCGCAATCGTAGCTCCTGTAGGTAGAGAAGAAGAAGCTGTCAAAAGGTTGGCTAGAGTAGGATATGATTTTGCAGTAGGCTATCTTGATGGTGGATATGAGGCATGGAAAAAATCAGGTGAAACATCGGATGTAATTGAATCAATAAAAGTGGAAGATTTTGTAAAAGGAAATATAAACAAAAAAATAATTGATGTCAGAAAACCAGGAGAATATGATGCTACTCATCTGTGTGGAGCCATTAATACTCCGTTAGATGACTTCGCGAGCAATAATACAGATACAATAGACAAAGACAAGCATTACTTTGTTCATTGTAGAAGTGGATTTAGGTCTACAATTGCTTCATCTATATTAAAAAACAGAGGTATTAAAAACATTGTTAATGTGATTGGTAGTTTTGATATAATTAAAGATTCAATGTTAGAAATTGAAGGTAGCTGTCCTTCATTATTGGCTGTATAAAAAGCTAATATATTATAAATAAAAATGTCTTTCGATGTATCATTCATCGAAAGACATTTTTTATTTAGGTCAGTATCAATTAAAACCCAAAACAATCAATATCCAAATCACGTACCTTACCTGAAGACAACAACCCCAACTTGATAGGCCCAATCCTTACCCTAATAAGTCTCAATGTAGGAAAACCTACAGCAGCTGTCATTTTCCTTACTTGTCGATTCTTCCCTTCTCTAATGGTGATAGAAACCCATGATGTCGGCCCATGATGGTCACCACGTATTTTTTTTGTTCTATTAGGTAAGTTGTCTGGCGTTGCTAATAATTTCACACTACAATGTAGGGTCTTATATAATTTTCCATTTACGCTTATATCTACTCCGTCTATTAGTTGTTTTATTGCCGCTTCATTGATTATACCATCGACTTGTACAAAATACTCTTTTTCGACTTTTTTACTAAGGATGTTAAAACTAACCATTCCATCAGTTGTCAATAGTAATAGTCCTTCTGAATCATAATCTAATCGACCAATAGACATAGTCCCTTTAGGAAAATCGTTTAATTCTCCTAACATTTTCATATTTTTTCTCCGTTTATGTTGATGTACAAATTGAGAAAGATAACCATAGGGTTTGTGGAGTGCAAAATGGTAATGCATTGGATTTATTCACTTATGATAATAAAATAAAAAGCAATAATATAAAATACAAACAAATTGCACAACTCTAACAAGGTAATTTATTTGCAAGTTTAGTAATAACATATTCTTCATATATAAAGTCAGCTTTGTAAAAACTTGAAAAAGAATCAAGAAAAATAGCCCAAAGATTTACACCTTTGAGCTATTGTTCTATAAACTTAAAAAAATATGATTACTCAGGTTTTGGTAATAATACCTTTCTGCTCAATCTCATTTTTCCTGTTTTTTCATCTATACCTATCAATTTCACTTGAACAGGATCACCTTCAGAGAATACTTCACTTACGTCATTGATACGTACATGATCAATTTCTGAAACGTGAAGTAATCCACTTTTGCTACCAAACTTCACAAATACACCGTATGGCATTACAGAATCTACAACAGCATCGTACACATCACCTACAGAAGGTAAGAAAGCAATTTGATCAATAGCCGCTTTCGCTGCATCAATAGCTGCTTTATCACTACTTGAGATAGAAACGACTCCTTTGTCATCAACTTCTTCGATATTGATTATTGTACCTGTTTTGGCTTGTAATTCCTGGATAATTTTTCCTCCAGGTCCTATTACTGCACCAATAAAGCTTTTATCGATTATAATTTCAATCATTCTAGGTGCATGAGGTTTTAAATCAGATGCAACTGCTGGGATGGCCTTCTTCATTTCATTTAATATATGTAATCTTCCTACACGAGCTTGTTCAAGGGCTTGTTCTAGCGTTGTATAAGGAAGTCCATCTATCTTTATATCCATTTGGCAAGCAGTAATACCGTTTTCAGTACCAGTCACCTTAAAATCCATATCACCCAATGCATCTTCATCACCCAATATGTCAGATAATATAACACCTCTGTCAGTACCATCAGTAATCATACCCATTGCTATTCCAGAAACAGGAGCACTAATCTTAATACCAGCATCCATCAATGCCATAGTACCCGCACAAACTGTAGCCATAGAACTACTACCATTAGATTCCAATATGTCAGATACAATTCTTATTGTATAAGGATTATCTTCAGGAAGTACTTTTCTTAGTGATCTTCCAGCAAGGTTGGCGTGACCTATTTCTCTCCTACCAGGACCTCTCATAGGCTTAGTTTCTCCTACTGACAATGCAGGGAAATTATAATGCAAGATAAAATTGTCATAGTAATTGTTAAGTGCAGTATCTATCAATAACGTATCCGTCTTACTTCCTAATGTTACAGAAGTCAATGCTTGTGTCTCACCCCTATTAAATATTGCAGATCCGTGAGCAGCAGGCAGATAATTAACTTCTCCCCATATCGCTCTTACTTCATCAGGTTTTCTACCATCCAATCTGATTTTTTCGTCCATCACCATATTTCTGATGATTTCTT
>JAZGFO010000229.1:0-46900 GCA_036479655.1 Saprospiraceae bacterium | reverse complement strand
ACAATCAATTTCATTTCCAATAACACTTTTTTTCGATAAAAGTTAATATCGTTTTTCAAAAAATATTTTTAGGCACGAATTGTGCAGTTATATATTAAAATATATCATAATATGAATACTAAATCATTAATAATATTAGTTGTTTTGGCACTAACAATGGGATCATGTGTAAGTAAGAAAAAACTTACAGGTGTACAGTCAGAATTAGATGCTGCTAATAAAGATATCGGAAAATTAGGTCAACAAATTAATGGACTAATGACTAAATTGTCGGAATGTGAGAAAAAGAAAAACATGCTATCAGGAGATAGTAAGGAATTGAAATTGAGACAAGAACAAATCAATGATCTTAAAGTGCAAATTTCAGATTTAAAAAGTCAATTAGACAAACAATACAATCAAGTAGGAGACCTTACTGTATTGTCACAATCTGCCAATGAGAATATCAAAGAGACACTAAAGCAACTTGAAGGGAAAGACAAATACATAAGACTTATCCAAGCAGCTAGAACCAAAACCGACTCTATCAATCTTGCCCTTGCAGTCAATCTAAAAGGGGTGTTGAAAGACGGAATTACGGATGCAGATATAGATGTAAAAGTTGATAAGACCGTAGTATTCGTTAATCTGTCTGACAAGATGTTATACCAGCCAGGTAGTTCTCTTCTGACGGTCAGAGCCAATGAAGTATTGGGTAAAATAGCAAAAATAATACAATCAAGACCTGATTTGGAAGTAATGGTAGAAGGATATACCGACTCACAACCAATAAGCACCTCCTGTGTCAAGGACAACTGGGACTTAAGTGTAAAAAGAGCAACTTCCGTAGTGAGACTATTACAAACAAAACACGGAATAGACCCTAACAGATTAATAGCAGCAGGTCGTGGACAATACAATGCGCTCGCTCCAAATGATACTCCAGAAGGAAGATCGATTAATAGAAGAACGAGAATAATAATACTTCCTAAATTGGATCAATTCTATGATTTGTTGAATCCTAAAAAGGTGCCAGAATAAAGAAAATATTAAGATTTCAATTGATAATTTTAAAATTCGCACCATAAAATAAGTCAAGTGCTAACAACCCAATCTTTAAAATTTAAATATCCTGAAGGAGATGCTTTTGAGTTTCCTGATATATATTGTCCTGCCCAAGAAAAACTATTAATATTGGGATCGTCAGGAGTAGGTAAGAGTACACTTCTTCATTTGTTAGGAGGATTGATAAATACACCTACTGGATCAGTATTAATCGATGATCAAGATATGATGCAGATGAGTAATGCGAAACTTGACAAATTTAGAGGAGAAAATATAGGAATAGTTTTTCAAAAGAACCATTTTATAAGATCTATATCTGTATTAGAAAATCTATTGATAGCACAATTTTTTGCAGGGCAAAAAGAAGATGAATCAAAATGCAAGAAAATACTTGATAGGTTAAATATACTTGACAAACAAGGAAAGGCAATAAAAACACTAAGCGAGGGAGAAAAACAAAGAGTAGCTATTGCTAGAGCAGTTGTAAATGCTCCTAAAGTGATTCTTGCTGACGAACCCACTTCTGCACTCGATGATAATAATTGTAGCGAAGTAATAAGTCTTCTTGAAGAACATGCCCACACAGCTAAAGCAGCTTTGGTGATCGTCACACACGATTCAAGACTTAAAGAAATAATTTCTAATCAGATAGTATTAACTAGCCCAATATTTGAAAAATGAAATTACTAAAATTAGCATATCGAAATATTGTAGCCAATCCACTTAATCTGATTCTTAGTATTATATTATTTGGTTTGGGTATCGGATTGATAAATTTTTTAATATTATTTAATAATCAATTAAAAGATAAATTCGAAAAAAATCTTGCGGATATTGATTTAGTAATTGGGGCCAAAGGGTCGCCACTACAGATGATATTGTCAAGTATGTACCATATTGATAGTCCGACAGGAAATATTACAATCGGCGAAGCAAAAGCATTTTTAAATCCAAGACATCCACTAATCAAGGCAGTTGTGCCGTTATCATTAGGTGATAGTTACAAATCTTATAGAATAGTTGGCACAACAGATAGTATGTTGTCATTTTACAATACATCTGTTATAGAAGGTAATCTATGGCATTCTGACTTTGAAGTTGCCATAGGTAGAGCCGTTGCTGATGATACAGGATTGACTATTGGAGATACTTTTCATAGTTCGCATGGATTTACTGATGATGAAGATTTTGCGCACGACGATTCTTCATTTAAAGTTGTGGGAATACTTTCTGCAACAGGAAGTGTGATAGACCAACTTATCCTTACCAATCCTAGTACTGTATGGAATGTTCACGATCATGCACATGAATCTGATATTAAAAAAGAAGAAGAACCTCATAATCATGAAGAAAGTGAAACCGATGAAAATCATGAAGGTCACAATCATGAAGATCACAATCATGAAGGTCATGAGCATTCAAAAAGCCATATTGAAAACAATCAGCCTTATGCCCATACAATAGAGGATTTGTTGAAATATCCAGAAAAGGACATCACAACCTTACTGATCAAATATAAAAGCAAAACAAATTTTCAAGCATTAAATATGCCTCGTGCTATTAACGAAAATACGGATATGCAAACTGCCTCTCCTGCGATAGAAATTAATAGACTCTATGCTATGATAGGTATTGGCAGACAGATGATTCAATGGTTGGCGATATTGATAGCACTTATCTCAGCGATAAGTATTTTTATAATGTTATTCAAATCCATGAAAGAGCGGAAATATGAATTAGCATTAATAAGAGTATTAGGAGGTAGCAGGACAAGTATTTTTGCTTTGATTATTCTTGAAGGGATAATCCTCACTTTGATAGGTTTTTTAGTTGGGTTTTTACTGAGTCACCTAGGAATGGAGCTACTATCTAATTCATTGAAAAGTGCTTACAAATACGCTTTTAGTGGTTTTGCATTTATGAAAGAAGAATTACTTTTATTAGGTGTGTCGCTTTTTATAGGTGTATTGGCAGCATTTATTCCAGCATGGCAAGCAGCTAGGACTGATATTAATGAGACTTTAAGCGAAAAAGGATAACAAATAGTGGAGTGAGTAAAAAATTTGATTTCATACTTTAGAAAAGCAGTATTAGATAGCTATAAAATAACGATTTGTCGATAATATTGGCAGTCTGCCCAATTTCTCAATAATAATGTATATTTTGATTCCTTTATCTCAGATAATAATCAAGCCTTATTATTATATAGATAAAACTTAATTATGTGAACTTATAATATACTTTCAAATGCAAAAAGTAGCAACAATTCTCTTTTCTCTTATTTCTATATTTTCTTTTGGACAAGACAACCCACTTTGGATGCGACACTTGGCTATTTCTCCTGATGGAACCCAAATAGCATTTACATATAAGGGGGATTTGTATAGTGTAGATGCTAAAGGAGGAGATGCTACACAATTGACTTTTCACGATGCACATGACTATATGGCGGTATGGAGTCCTGACAGTAAAAACATAGCTTTTGCATCCAATAGATATGGCAATTTTGATATCTTTACAATGTCTGCAGAAGGTGGACAAGCAGAACGGTTAACTTTTCATTCGGCTAACGAAAATCCATATTCATATACCCCTGATGGTAGTCATGTAGTGTTTGGAGCTGTTCGGCAAGACGATGTAAATCATAGGCAATATCCTACAAGATCTCAACCAGAACTCTATCAAGTACCTGTAAATGGTGGTCGTGTAGCGCAAATATTTACTATTCCAGCAGAATATGTGCAATCTAATGCACAAGGAACTAAGTTGATTTACCATGACAAGAAAGGTGGAGAGAACGAATGGAGAAAACACCATACATCATCCATTACAAGAGATTTGTGGATGTATGACAAAGCTACAGACAAACATACGATGCTCACTAATAATCCTTCGGAAGATAGACAACCTACATTCAGTGCAGACGAACAAACAATTTATTTTTTGAGTGAACGTTCTGGGACATTCAATGTTTTTAGTATGCCAATAGAAGACACGAATAGTAAGACGCAGTTAACTACATTTGATTTTCATCCTGTTCGATTTTTGAGTGTTGGTGGAGGTGTTATTTGTTTTGGTTATGATGGCGAGATTTATACAATGACAGATAATCAAGAACCTAAAAAGATAGATGTAAATATACGTACTCAAGACAAAAATAATTCTGATAAATATATTTCAATAAGTAGTGGAATCAACGAAATGGCAATTTCACCGGATGGAAAAGAAATCGCATTTATAGCAAGAGGAGAAGTATTTGTAACTTCGGTAGACAAGTCATTCACTAAGCGGATAACAACTACTCCCGAAAGAGAACGATTTGTTAGTTTTTCTCACGATGGAAAATCAGTAATTTATTCTAGCGAACGAAATGGAAAATGGAGCATTTACCAAAGTAAAAAAGTACGGAAGGAAGAACCGTTTTTTTATGTTTCAACATTGATAAAGGAAGAAGTATTGGTAGAAAGTGATAAGGACAACTATCTCGCAAAAACATCTCCTGACGGTAAGAAAATAGCCTATATCGAAGGTCGTAGATCTCTTGTAGTTATGGATCTGGCGACAAAGAAAAAGACAACTTTACTAACGCCTAAAGAACTATTCCATATGTCTGATGGAGACAAGTATTATACTTGGAGTCCCGATAGCAAATGGCTGCTAGTAGAATGGAGCAAACTGCTTAACAATAGTGAAATTCTGCTTGTGGCGATTGAAGGCAGTAAAAGCGTAAATCTTAATGAAAATGGATACTATGATTACAGTCCTCAATGGATAAATGACGGAAAGCAAATGTTATGGATGAGCAATAGAGATGGGCTCAAGAGTTATGCTACAAGTGGTAGATCTCAGGGAGATGTATACATGATGTTTTTTGACCAAGAAGCATGGGACAAATACAGCTTAAGTGAAGACGAATATAAGCTTGAAAAAGAAATCAAAGAGGCAGAGGAAGAAGATAAAGAGGAGAAAAAAGATAAAAAGAAAGACAAGGAAAAAGGAAAAAAAGATAAAGTCAAATCATTAAAGTTTGATTGGGAAAGGATGAAAGATAGGACAAGAAAACTGACGATACATTCTTCTAATTTGGGTGGGGCTGTTTTGTCTAAAGATGGAGAAATATTGTACTATCTAGCCAAATTTGAAGATAAAATGAATCTTTGGAGTACCAACCTAAGAACAAAAGAAACGAAGATGACGCTTAGTCTTGGCGCTCGGTGGGGACAATTGATGTGGGATAAAAAAATGAAAAATTTGTATTTATTAAGTGATGGAAGTATATCAAAAATAGATACAAAATCGGGCAAGAAAAAAAGTGTAAAAATAAAAGGGGAAATAAATTTTGATAAGAAGGCTGAATTTTATGCCATGTTTGATCATGTATGGATAAGAACAAAAAATATTTTTTATCATTCAAATTTTCATGGTGCTGATTGGGAATTATTAAAAAAAGAATACAGCAAGTTTCTTCCTTATATTGGCAACTCATATGAATTTACAGAAATGCTATCAGAAATGTTAGGAGAATTAAATGTATCTCATGCAGGAGCAAGACATAGAGGCGGAAAAATAGATAATAGAGACGCCACTGCATCATTAGGTATTTTTGCTAATTACAAGCACATAGGAGATGGAATAATTATTGATGAAATTATCGAAAATGGTCCCCTTGACAAAGCGAAATTTAAAGTTAAGAAAGGAGATAAAATACTAAAAATAGATGGTGAAGTAATTAGCCCAAATAAAGACATTGCAATCTATCTTAATAGAAAAGCTGGACAATACACACTACTTGAAATTCAAGATGGTAAAACAAAAAAGAAAACTCAATTTGTTGTCAAGCCAATATCTCAAAGTGCTAACAATCGTCTGTTGTACAAACGATGGGTAAAAACGAATAGAAAAGAAGTCGAAAAGAAGAGTAATGGCAAATTGGGTTATGTACATATACCTGGGATGAGTGATGGCCCTTATCGAACTATATTTGAGGAAATGTTGGGTAAGTACTTAGAAACTGACGGAGTCATAGTTGATACGAGGTTTAATGGAGGTGGAGATTTAGTAGCTGATTTGGCTATGTTTTTTACTGGTGAGCCATTTATCACTTATGAGACGGAAACAAAAATAGTAGGAGGCGAACCTACCAGCCGTTGGACAAAGCCCACCTTAGCAATTTTTAATGAAAGTATGTATTCTGATGGACATTGCTTTGCTTGTGGTTATAGAGATTTAAAAATCGGAAAAACTGTTGGAATGCCAGTACCAGGAACTTGTAGTTTTGCAGGATGGGAAAGCTTACCTGATGGATCATTTTGGGGTGTAGTGCCTATCAGTGCCAAAGACAAACAAGGACGATGGATGGAGAATAGTCAGACAGATCCAGAGATATTAGTCAAAAACATGCCCGGTAAAATTGATAATGGTATTGACCAACAATTAGAACGTGCAATTAAAGAACTACTTAAAGATACAGACAAATAGTACTTATGTGTGGAAGGTCATCTCTTACTAAAAATGAAAAAGAAATTGAAGCGAGGTTCAATGCATCATTCTATTCAGATGAATTAGAAAGGTATAATCCATTGCCAAATTATAATGTAGCACCTACGCATATGATGCCTGTTATTACCAATCAAGAGCCTGACAAAATCAATATTTTTAAATGGGGATTGGTGCCATTCTGGGCAAAAAATAGTAAAATTGGCTTTAAGATGATTAATGCCAGAATAGAGACAATTGCTGATAAACCAGCTTTTAGAAATGCTCTTAAACAAAGAAGATGTCTAGTGCCTATGGACGGTTTTTATGAATGGAAGAAAAATGGAAAAACAAAAACTCCTTATAGAATTGTTCTACCGCAAACACCAATTTTTTCTGTTGCCGGACTTTGGGAAACATGGGGCGATATACATGGAAATAAAATACACTCCTATACAATAATAACTCAGCCAGCAAACGAAATAATGTCAGATATTCACGATAGAATGCCAGCAATACTATCTCCAGATCAAGAAAAATTGTGGATTGATAATGATCTGTCGCCCAGTGAAGCATTAAAAACTATATATTCCTACCCAAGTGAATTGATGAAATCCTATAAAGTAGATCAACGAGTAGGAAAAGTAAGTGAAAATGACGCAAAATTATTGATCCCTGTCAAAGACGATATTGATAATCTTGGTGTGCAAGGTGAGTTGTTTTAAATTTTTTTAGCGCTATATCTTTTTTTCAACATTCAATCTTCCATTATCTTGACATATCATTAATAATTGAATGATAGATAGATACTCAATAAAATATGAAACTTAAGTTATTATTATTAATTTAGCCAAGGATTTGTAAATCGTTCTAAATATTATAAAATAATGAATTTTTCAGTTGCTAAAACTAAAATCATTTATAAAGGGGATGTAATAGCAGGAGTAATTTATCTTGTTATAGGGCTATTTGCAGTTATTTCTGCTTATGTGCTTTATAATATTTATGATAGATTAGGCCTGTATTATTTAGCGATTGGTCTTGCTTTTTTTAGTATGTATATGATTGGTAAAGGCATAGTAATGATATATTTATATTACAATAGGTATATGTTCTATAAGAATCATGATGTAATTTCAATAGAAGAAATTAGAGGAGAAAGGAGATTTTCAAGATATAGAGTTTTGAAAAAAAAGAAAAATAGAAGGAGATATATTTATACAGTTGTTATTGGTGTAATTATAGCTTTTGGTGGGATATTTCATCATGAGAAAGGACTTATTGGCGCAACTTGTATTCCGATTATTTTGATGGGTGCTATAGAATTTTCAATTGGGTTGATGACTGAGTTCAGATTAGGGGAATATCTTAAGCATCTTCACAAATTATCTCTTTTGAATAATAAATAATATTAAATGGACTTTGTAGTTGACATAGGAAACAGTAACATTGTAATAGCTATCCATGACGGAATGCATTGGATTCAAAAATTTAGATTTGAAACAAAAGACCAGCAACCAACTTATTATTATGAGGTCGGTTTGAGGGACTTGTTATTAGAATGGGGAATAGCACCAAGCAGTATCAAATTGGCAACAATAAGTAGTGTAGTACCCCATGTTACCGAGCATATTGTAAATGCAATAAAGATTAATTTTGGTGTTGATCCTATAGTGTTGTCACCAGATGTTTTTGTCAAATTAGATATGCATATCCCGAAAGTACATGAGATTGGCTCTGATTTAGTGGCAAATGCATTTGCAATAAAATCAAAATCGAATAAAAATACAATTATTGTAGATTTTGGCACAGCTTTAACTTTCACTGTTTATAGCCCTATTGATGGAATCGTTGGTGTTACTATTGCTCCAGGACTAAAAACGATAATTTCTACCTTGTCCAGCAATACTGCCCAATTGCCTCATGTCGATATCGAAATGCCAAATTCTGCAATCGGTAAAAGTACCAATACCGCTATTCAGGCTGGAGTGTTATTTGGTTATATCGGTTTAGTAAAAGAATTATTGAAAAGAATAAAATCGGAATTAAATGATAATTATCAAGTTGTTGCTACTGGAGGATTATCTTCTGCGCTTGGTGAACTAAAAGAGGAATTTGATGCAATTGATAAAAATCTAACGCTTGACGGTGTTAAATTGTTAGGTGTAGTAGCTCGAAAGTAGATTTACATATTACTGTTGGTTATAATCAACGGTTAGTTAATATCTTGAAAGTTTTTTTAATCTTTATTTCAAAATGTGTTTTAATTTATACGTACAAACATATTTTTACGTTCTAAATTTAAATAAGAAAATTACCCATGAAATTTATACTCAAGTCTTTTTTGGTTTTTTATTTAATCAGTATTTCTACAACAATCTATAGCCAATATGGATTGAGAATAATGTATAATCAAAATGATTTTGCAGATTGGAATAAGGCAATTAGAAATACTACTCATTCAGAACCAGATATTTTTGATTCTAATATTCAAGTTGGATTAGACTATTGGTTTAGGTTAAAAAACAAACGTATAGAATTTATGCCAGAGCTATTTATGGGACTGAAGACTAAGTCTGTGTTTTCTAATGGCAGCGAAGCAAGTCTTTCTTACTTTGGATTTAATTTTAATACTCAAATTTATGCTTTAGATTTAGAAGGAGACTGTGATTGTCCTACTTTTTCAAAACAAGGGCCTACATTAAAAAAAGGACTGTTTTTTAGTGTGTCCCCTGGTCTTATATACACTAATAGGGCATATACAACATTAGCGGATAGTACTGGAAAAACAAATCAAATAAATCTAAAAATTGGAGTTGGACTAGGTTATGATTTAGGGATTAATGATTTTCTGACAATTTCACCTAGCGTTCATTACAATTTGGTTTTTGGAAGTGATTGGGAGGATATCAATAAGCTATCCAACGCAATAGAACAAATTGATTCTAAGAGTGGTTTGGCACAATTGCAATTTGGGTTAAGGCTGGGCTTTAGACCCGATTATATCAATAAATATGGTAGGAGAAGAAGATAGCTTGTTTATCTAATTTAGTTTAATTACAGACTAACACTGTTTCGAAAAATTATTGAATATTTGATCTAAAATTCTTACAAAATCTTGATAATCATGCTCTGATAAGTTTTCCCATGAGTGATTTCTAAGATTTTCAATATCTTTTTTTGAGTCATATACCAATTTGATTCCTTGTGCAGTAAGTGAGATTGATGTCTTTCGTCTGTCTTTGACTCCTGCGACTCTTGATACCAAACCCTTTTTTACAAGATTATCAATGATTCGGGATATAGTTGGTGCATTTTTAAAAGTATTGTCTCCTAATTCTTTTTGACTCATTTCACCATTCTCAGAAAGATGGTCTATCAATATCCATTGTTCTGGAGTGATATCCAACTTCAATGCTGCAAAAGCTCTTGAAAAACTCAATTTTGCAATCCTGGTAGTCCGCTCCAATAAGAACCCTATTCGCTTTACATCTGTCATTATTATAATTCTACTTAGATGGAAGGATTTTTCCTGTCACTTCACCAAATCCTACTCTCTTGCCATTTTTTTCGCAATATCCTCTCATTATTACGGTGTCATTGTCTTGGATAAATTTTCTTTCTTGACCATCATTAAGCGTCAAGGTCTTTTTACCAGCTTGGGTGATTTCTAATAGAGAACCATAAGATTTTTCGTCTTTACCACTGATTGTACCTGATGCCATCAAATCTCCTACATTGACATTACATCCATTGACGGTGTGGTGTGCAAGTTGTTGGTACTTATTCCAGTACATGTATTTGTAGTTTGATATAGATATATTGGTCTCTTCACTTCCTTCTGGTTGTAAACAGACTTCAAGATGGATATCTATATTCTTATCACCTTTGTATTGCAAATATGGCAATACTTTTGGCTCTTGCGTTGGACCAGCAACTGTATATGGCTTTAGCGCTTCTATTGTCACTATCCATGGTGACAATGTGCTTGCAAAACTCTTTCCTAAGAAAGGTCCAAGCGGCACATATTCCCATTTTTGAATATCTCTTGCACTCCAATCATTAAATAGTGCTAGACCAAATATATAATCTTCCGCTTTATCTATTCCTATTGGATTCCCTAGTTTTGAACTTTTACCAATTACAAATGCCATTTCTAATTCAAAATCCAATAATCTACATGGTCCAAAAACAGGATCTGAATCTACTGCTTTTGTTTGTCCCTTTGGTCGATGTATCGGGGTGCCGCTCACTACCACAGAAGAAGCTCTACCATGATAACCAACAGGTAAATGTCGCCAATTAGGTAACAATGCATTTTCTGGATCTCTAAATAGTTTTCCTAAATTAGTAGCATGTTCGATACTGCTATAAAAATCTGTGTAATCTCTAATATCAATTGCAAGATGCATCGTAACTTCTGATTGTTCATAAAAACAATTTTCTCCACCCTTCAATTTACTGTCATTATTGTATAATTCTTCTTGTATCCTTACACGTATCGCATTGGTTATCTCTTTTCCAAGTGCCATGTAATCATTTAGAAATGGTTTTTCTAATACTTCTTTTGGAAATGATATCCCTCCAAATATTCCTAAATTATAAGCAGCTCGCAAATCAAGTATTTTGCTTCCAATTGCTATTGCAACTCTCTTGTCACCATCATTTATAGAAAATATACCATAAGGAATGTTGTAAATTGAAAAATCACTTTTAGGGTCTATGTTTATCCAAGAATTCATATTGTTATTTTATTTTTTCTTCATGTTATTTTCTCAAAGATGCAATTAATATACAATTGCATTAGAAAAACTAAATTTAGATTTATTTTTTTTTAAAATTTAGCATTAGCTTGCCTATAACCATGACAAATAGTAATCATTTTCTTCTATGTCCAATGCTGCTTGTGTCAACATTAATGGCTTAAATGTATCTACCATCACAGCTAATTCTTCGGTTTTTTCTTCGCCTATACTTGCTTCATAAGTGCCTGGGTGTGGTCCATGGGGTATGCCGGCAGGATGCAGACTCATATGTCCTGGTCCAATATTAGTCCTACTCATAAAATCTCCATCTACATAATATAGTAGTTCGTCACTATCAATGTTGCTATGATTGTAGGGCGCTGGTATAGACTGGGGATGATAATCATAAAATCTTGGGACAAACGAACATATTACAAAACCTGCAGCTTCAAATGTTTGATGGATTGGTGGTGGTAAGTGGACTCTGCCTGTTATTGGTTCAAAATTGTGGATACTAAACCCATAAGGGTAGTTGTAGCCATCCCAACCAACAATATCAAAAGGATGAGATTTATATGTTATTTCATGAAGAAAACCTTGTTTTTTTACTTTTACTACATATTCTCCAAGTTCTGTATGCGTCTCCAAGTTTTCTGGCATTTTATAATCTCGTTCGCAAAATGGCGAATGCTCTAGCAATTGACCAAACCAATTTCTATATCGTTTTGGAGTGTAGATTGGGCTATAAGACTCTACATACAAGAGTCGATTATCTTCAGTATCAAAATCTATTTGATATATCATTCCTCTAGGTATAATGAGGTAATCTCCATATTCAAATGAAATATTACCAAGCATCGTTCTTAATGTTCCTGTACCTTTGTGGACAAATAACATTTCGTCAGCGTCCGCATTCTTATAAAAATAATCTCTAAGTGATTTTTTGGGAGCGGCGACACCCACATTTGCATCACTATTGGTCATAAGTGTTACCCTGCTTTCTAGGTAGTCGTCTTTTGGTGGAACATTATAGCCTATTAATTTTCGGGATTTCAGATTCCTTTCTATGGCTATTTTAGGAGTCACATCAATCGGATCTTTAACCTTTGATACCATTGTAGGTCGATGCGTATGATACATTAATGTTGACATGCCATCAAATCCGACAGTGCCAAATAATTGTTCATAATGTAATGACCCATCTGATTTTTTAAATTGGGTATGTCTCTTCTTCGGAATTTTTCCAAGTTTGTGATATATAGGCATAGCGCATTATTTTTACAATTAGTTACAAATGTAACAATTGCTTTGGCAACTAATTGTTTTAGAGTCATGTTTTTAATAATTATATTTTTCACTCGCCGTTCGGGCGTTCATTCTTTTTTTTTTGAAACAAAAAAACGAACCAAAAAAAGTTCAAGGCTTGTATAATTTTTTAACGTATATTTTCAATCAAATTGAGAAACATATTGAAACTCGCATTTAGTTCTATTTTTATTATCTGCAACTTCATTCCTCAAATAGAGTCCCTACAGTTAATTACAATTCGTTTTGCTCAAACACCAATCTGTTTTTATCTCAATTTGATCAAAAATATACTAAAATTATAAATGCCATAATGAGTGTTGTGGTTAATAATATGAGTAGTGTAAATGTCGTTTTAAACCTAAGTAAACATCTAAGACTATACCTAAGTACACATCTAAAAGCGGGCAGCCTGTGCGAAAACGAGGGAGCGGGAGCAGCATTGCAGCATAGCAATTTTTCGGACTAGATTTTTTTTGTTTTCGTTTTTTTTATCAATGAAAAAAATGAAATCCTGTCTGGAAAGACAAACAACTAAGAAGCATATAACATAGTCCGTCTGACAAGACAATGTCTAAGAAGAATCCCAAAAAGTCCATCTGACAAGACAAAACCATCACCCCTGATTAATGAAAAAAAGCCCACAACACTCGCTAACGCGATTCCTTCACTAGAGCACTGTCGTACTCTACTCCCAAAGGAGTTCATTCAGTCATGTCTGGAAAGACAATATTTAAGAAGCATCTAAATAAGTCCGTCTGACAAGACAACCCCCCACTCCCTTTATAAATGAAAAAAAATGAAAATTCTTCAAAATGAAACACTATTGAAGTAAATAATTAAATTTGCATAATATAGAATTGTTTGAGCATAGCAACCTTTATTTAAACATAGATTTTGTTTTAACATAATAGAAAAATGACAAAAAAATCAGCATTAATAATCCTTGATGGTTGGGGACATGGATTAGATCCCAAAGTAAGTGCATTGGCACAGGCAAACACCCCATTTGTAGATAGTCTTTATAAAAATTATAGTAATGCTGAGTTAGTAACTTTTGGTGAAGAAGTAGGACTACCTGAAGGCCAAATGGGAAACTCTGAAGTAGGACACTTGAATATTGGAGCAGGGAGGGTCGTGTATCAAGAATTGGCAAGGATTAATAACGAAATAAAGAACGATACTCTCAAAGATAATGAGGTGTTGGTGGCAGGGATCCAAAAAGCAAAAGATACTACTAAGCGCATACATCTCATGGGACTCTTGTCAGATGGGGGTGTGCATGCGCATATCAATCATTTGATGGCATTGTGTGACATACTTTCTGGAGAAGATGTCGAGGTGTATTTACATTGTTTTTTAGACGGTAGAGATACTGCTCCTAATGGTGGATATAAGTATTTGGAAACACTTCTAAATCATATTGAAGGCAGTAATGCTAAAATTGCTACAGTGATTGGCAGATTCTATGCAATGGATAGAGACAATCGGTGGGAGAGAATTAAAAAAGCTTACGATCTCTTAGTGCACGGCAATGGAGAGCTATCTATTGATATCTTAAAAAGTGTAAAATCTCGATATGAAAACGGTATTACTGACGAATTTATGGAAGCAATAATTAATGAGGACTTAGGTAAGCATAAAGGAACAATTGGCAATGGAGATACAGTGATTTTTTATAATTACCGTACAGATAGACCAAGAGAGATAACTGCAGTATTGACACAAGAGGATAAGCCTGACTACGATATGTGTAAGTTGGATCTCAATTTTTTGACAATGACTGCTTATAATGAAAATTTTGAAGGTCTTCATATTGTTTTTGAAAAAGATAACTTAATCAATACGATAGGAGAGGTGATAGCTAATGCTGGATTAACGCAGCTGAGGAGTGCAGAGACAGAAAAATATCCTCATGTTACTTTCTTTTTGTCGGGAGGTAGAGAATTGCCATATGAAGGGGAAGATAGAGTTATGGCACCTTCACCAAAAGTTGAAACTTATGATCTGCAACCAGAAATGAGTGCAGATGAACTTACAAATAAAGTAATCCAGAAAATAAAAAGCGATACGCCTGACTTTGTCTGTCTTAATTATGCAAATACAGATATGGTTGGACATACAGGTATTTTTTCTGCGGCTATCAAAGCAGCAGAGACTGTTGATGAATGTCTTTCTCGATTAGTGGATGCATTATTGGATAAAGATTATAGTACTGTCATTATTGCAGATCATGGAAATAGTGATATTATGATTAATCCTGATGGTAGCCCTCATACTGCACATACGACCAATATGGTGCCTGTGTTTTTGGTGACAGCAGATAAAAAATTTAAGGGTAAAAAATTAAAAGATGGCAAACTTGGGGATATTGCACCTACATTGCTATATATGATGAATGTAGATAGACCAGAAGAGATGACTGGGAATATACTTGTATAATAAAACATAGGTATATTTACCCACTACATTCATATTGAGTTTATTTACTTTAGGTTTACATAATAGTCACTTGATACAATTTAGGTTTTGACTAACTATATTTTGATTATAAATAGAGATACTTTTAAAAAATGCTCAAGCAACTCATATACTTAGATAATAATGCAACCACACCTACTGACCCTAGCGTAGTAGAGGAGATGCTACCATATTTTTATGATTTGCCGGGTAATGCCGCAAGCCGCTCGCATCCTTTTGGTTGGAGAGCAGAAGAGGCAGTAAAAATTGGACGAAAACGTATAGCAGATCTTATTCATGTAGAGTCCAAAGAAATTGTATTTACTTCTGGTGCTACGGAAGGGGATAATCTTGGGCTAAAAGGAGTATTTGAAATGTATTATCGTAGTGGCAATCATATCATAACGCTCAAAACAGAACATAAAGCAGTATTAGATACTTGTGAGAGGATAGAAAAACTCGGAGGTATTGTAACTTATCTGGATGTCAATAAAGATGGAATAGTAGATTTATTAGCGTTAGAAAATGCAATTACTGATAAGACAATTCTTGTCAGTATCATGTGGGCAAATAATGAAATTGGTGTAATCCAACCCATGAAAGCAATTGGTGATATTTGTAAAAAGCATGGTGTGCTATTGATGAGTGATGCCACCCAAGCAGTAGGCAAGATCCATGTAAATCCTAAAGAAGCTGGTGTGCATATTATGGCTTTTTCGGCGCACAAGATGTATGGACCTAAGGGAGTGGGTGCATTATATGTATGTAGCAAAAACCCAAGAGTCAAACTAACAGCTCAGATAAATGGTGGTGGTCACGAAAGACAGATGAGATCTGGAACTCTTAATGTGCCAGGGATTGTCGGTTTTGGTAAAGCTGCATTGTTGTGTAAAATTGAGTTGGATACTGAATCAGCTAAACTGTCAAAATTAAGAAATAAATTGGAGTCTGAATTATTAAAACTTGAAGCTACTTTTGTAAATGGAAACATATCGCATAGATTACCTCATGTGACAAACATGGTTTTTAAGCATGTAGATGGTGAGGGCTTAATGTCCACCTTTAATCAACAAATTGCTGTTTCTTCTGGTTCTGCTTGTACTTCTGAATCTATGGAACCTTCTCATGTCTTAGTAGCATTGGGATTGAGTGACGATATGGCTCATAGTGCTGTGCGATTCAGTTTAGGTCGATTTACTACTGATAAGGAAATAGATATCGTCATAAAACTGGTCAAACATGGTGTAGAAAAATTAAGATCTGTTAGCCCAGTATGGGAGCTATACAAAGATGGTGTAGATGTTGAAAACTTGTAATTTAAATAATTTTGACTGATGTATGCTATTGATATTATTATAGAAAACAAAAATATAAAAGAGAAATATGACCAACAATATGACGATTGGTACCATTTGGCTTGTAGTTACATTTATTTTTTAGAACGAAACGGACAAATTGTAAAAAACAATCATCAATTTATAATTAATGAAAACGTTTTAAAAATTCCAGTTTTATGTTTTGAGAAAAATTCTTTAAGCTTAGAACATTGTTCCATTTATAATAAAGAACAAGTAGTGGAATTGGAACAATTGTCAGGATGTAAAATCGCATTTGAATTGCAAGGTAGAGATGGTGAGAATCCTCAATACGCTGTACCTCAAAACAGTTCATTTTATGTATTGAGAATTTGGATGGGAATCTCCTTTGCTCAGTGGAGATACAAATATACCGATCCCATTGTACTCCATTCCACGCACAGACCATGCTGGGACTGATTATGACAATATCATATTTTGGCATCAAGATTATAAACGATTACATGGACTATGGCTAAGTAGTGGTAGTTATGAAAGTTTTGCACAAGAACAATTGCAGGATATATTATCTCCAATCAATAAAAGAGGACGAGAAATTTGTAGTGTCATCGAAAAATTAACTGGTGTTCCCACGTTTTATTTCTTATTCAACTATAGATCAGTATCTGTAGTGGAAGACAAACAATGGAAGTGTCCTATTACAGGAAACAATTGGTACATAAATGGAAAATCATCATCAAATTTTATAGCTTTTAAATGTGATGAAAGTCGATTAGTCTCCGAATTGTCATCAAATTCAACTCATTTATAACTTTACTATTTTAGTCGAAATAATCTCAGTATCTATTACAATACTAAATATATATACTCCAGCTTGTAGTTCGGTGCCATCAATAAAATAGTCTACTCCCAAAGAAGTTTTATTAGCATTAATATCAATGTCGATTCGTTCTCCTTTAAGGTTAGACAATGCATAATAGTTTATCTTGTCCACATTATTAATATCTATTCTAATGTTAGTACTATTTGTAAAAGGATTATTTTCTACAATTAATTTTTTTGTTGGAGACTTGACGTCTTTAGTAGCAACTGGTAGATCAATCGTAAAATTATCAATTATCCAACCCCATGATGGTAGTCCAAATGCTCTAGTTGTTAACCCTAACCTTATAAAAACTTCATCATCTACTTTAAAATTTTCAGAAAGATTGATTTTTCGATGTATATAATATTCTTCATTCCCTTCATTTAAGTCGGTCCATTCTTCATTGGCTTCAGAACTATAATTGTCAAGAAGTTTCCATGTTTCCCCTTTGTCATTAGTTGCTTCGATTGATACGGAGGTAAAGTAGAAATAATCTCCAGATGGAGTTTCAATGCCAGCATCTAAAACTACTATTTCGTCAAATGATATTTGATTGCCACTTTCAGTAATTAAAATTGGTTTTTGCAAAATAGCATTTAATGTAACCGCTGTATCGGGCTCAGCAACTCTAAATCCATTGTTGGTGAAATTTGTAGGCTGTAGTATAGCGAAATCATTTTTCGCTATACCCAAAAATGTAACTGCAAAATCGAGTTTGCCATCATCAAAATCATTTTCATACTGTTCTACAACATCATTTGCATCAACATCATAAAAAGATTTTTTGAATTTTGATACCCTTTTTTCTCCATTATAATAAGCATCAATTCTAATTTCTATAGTTGATATAAAATCTCCTATTGGAAGATCTTCAAGATCTATGGCTATCGGTTCTTCAGATGCTTCTGTTGCATCAATTGGGAATGTTTGTACTATTTCATTGTCAACAGTTGGGACTGTGATAGTTATTAATCCTGAATCTATTGTTGTCCTATAATGTATTGTGCCAGATACTTTTTTGTCAAATGTTGTTCCTTTAAATATTGTTGATAAAAATGATGGCGCTGTTGGTTCATAATTCTCTAATTCTGGAAGTGTTGCTGTCCATATTCCACGACCATGAGAAGCAACGACTATTTCGTCATTGACTATTTTCATTTCCCATACTCCAGTCGCAGGAAGATTATTGTTTAACAGTGCCCACGAATTACCACCATCAGTAGATTCTATTATTCCAAGTTCTGTACCTACCCATATTATATCATTATCAAATGGCATTACTAATAATGAATATACAGCAACATCAGGAAATCCTCTACTACCAGTTTGGTCGTAACCTGAGATATCAATCCATGTATCTCCATAGTCAGTAGTTTTTAATATTTTTGGTAAGCCAGCTGCACCAAATAATGCATATGCAGTAGCTTTGTCTGATGGGTGTGTTGCAATACCACTAACTTCTGGCTGTGATGAAAATTCATAAAAGCTAGTTGCTTCAAAATCGTAACCTCCATTTTTACTGACACATATTCTTGAGTTTGCTGATACATTCGTTCCTGTCCAGACTATTGATGGATCTGCCAAAGAGATATCTATTGGTGTTCTCAATCCATTAAATTGATATTCAGCAGGAGTAGTGGCTACTTCCCAATTGTCACCAAAATCATAGGAAACTGCTGGGCCTAAATCTGTCGAGATCATTACCATGTCAGGATCTTGTTTTGAATTTGCAATTGATGTGATGAATGGACCACGACCCGGTGTCAATAATCGATCCCAAGAAGCACCGCCATCATTTGACTTATGGAAACTGTTGCCTTGAGAAGATTCAATAATCTGATTTGGGTCATTATAATTCCATGCAGCTTCAAATCCATCGCCACTCGGAGCATATTCCCATTCCGAATCATCAGCAGGATCTATTGGAGATACCCAACTGCCATTATCTTGTGTTCCTCCCACATATCTATCTGCTCCATTCATTTTATCAACTCCATAGAAAGTAGAAGCGTTTAGTCCGCCAATGGTTTCCCAAGTACCTCCTAAAGGATTAAATCCCTTTAAAAAAGTATCTCCTGTCTGTTTGAATGTTACTGCTTTGTCATAGGATACTGCTACTCCACCATCATTAGTATTGATGAATACAAATTCTTCGTTTTGGACATCTGTGATACTAAATGTTATTCCGTGATGATCAACATGTACTCCTTTAGTACCGACATCATCAATATGAGAATAACTGCCATAGCCATCAGAAATAATCGATAATTCTCCAATTGCTAAACCTCCTCCAAATAGAGAAACATCTAATTTTAATATGGCACTTTGTCCTGCAACATATATTTGTAACGGGTCGAATGGGTGTATAGCAATCGCTTTGTTCCAAAATGATTGCCCACCAGAAAAATTGCTAAAATTATCGTCTGCAGTATTAGCATTTACTAGGACAAAGTTTTCTCCACCATCTGAGGAGACATAGATTTTATCTTCGAATTCTTCTTGAGTTGTAAAATATATAATATTGGGATCTGAAGGTGAAACTGCAATCTCAATTCTCCCAAGTCTTGGAAAATTCACTTCACTTAGCCACACATAATCCCAGTTTTCACCGCCATCTACTGATCTTAAGAGTCCTTCTTGATTGAGGCCAGCAAACAAAACATTACTATTGTGTGGACTCATAATTACTTGAGGGATAATGTCATAATGAAACAATACTTCTTCCCATGATTCTCCACCATTTGTGGTTTTCATGACAAATCCTTTGACTGGCTCACTCGTGCTATTGTTACGTGTTGCTACATATACAGTATTGGGGTCGTTTGGGTCAACTACCAACCTATATATATTGCCAAATTCTTCTTTTTCTATTGTAGATGATAATACATACCAATTTTCCCCACCATTAGTTGATTTGAATATTCCTGCACCTACGGAAGACAGATCATTAAATCCTTCTCCAGATCCAGCATATATTACATTTGGAGATGTGTTGCATCCCATCACAGTTGCAGTTCCAAGATTCGGCACATTAGGAGTTTTTAAAGTATAACTCTCGCCACCATCTGCTGTTTTCCAGACACCACCTTGTGCTGATCCTACAAACCATGTTAGCCCATTAGTATCACTAGGATCTACCCATAAACCTCTACACCTTCCCGACACATTTCCGGGACCTCTTGATTCCCATGTTACATCCAATCTTGGAGATGAATTCACACTTTTTTTTGCATTTTCTAATTCAGTAACAAGGTAAGCTGTCTTGTAGTTAAATGTTGATCCTTCTGGACTTTTACGAATTTGAGAATGATACTTAGAAAATTTTTCAGCACCAGTAAGTCGTTTTGTAACAATGGCTTGTTTGTCTATCTTTGATTCAGAATTGTTAAATGGTATAAACCATGAAATTAATATGGCAATACATATAAAAGCGATAGCTGTATTTTTCATCGTGGGGTATTATAATAATGAATAATGACTAAATATAGTAATATTGAACCTTTAAATTCAATCAAATTAAAAGTATTTGGAAAAAGTAGTTTAAAAGTATTTCTAATATAATAATGCAGCTATTTATTCGAAGAACAAATAGCTGCTTATTAAATAATTCATTGGGTGCGTCAAAAAAACATTTTAAGCACTTAATAGAGTTTTAAATTTGTCTTTGTATGCATAGACAAGAATTAATGACAAGATTATTCCAAGTGCTGCTCCTCCAATTCCTGAGGGGAAATGAAATAGATGAAATAATAAAGCATTAAACATAATTGCTACTAAAAATGTCAATGCTAAAGGCACGTATTTACCTAATATAAGTGCTAATCCACCTAAGGCTTCAAGTACACCTATCACCTTAAGAAATCCAGATGCACCATAAATGCTCATTAAAGTGTTGGCATCAGCCGACATTTCTGGAAAAGGCATAAAATTTAAAAATTTGTTGAGTCCGAAAATAAGGCAGAATAATCCAAATAGGATTCTGATACCCATTTTTACTTTTTCATTCATTGTTTTAATATTTAATAAGTTAGTTAAATTGATAAAGAATAAAATCAGTACTTGGGATATCTAAATCTATACGTATTATTAATATTTTGACATTTGTTGCAGCCATAAATCTTAAGTTAAAGGCATGTTTTTTTATATATTGTTATGTAGCAAACAGTAGTAAATGTCAATATCTGCTAAAGTATAAAATTATATTTGAATTATTATGGAATAACTCAATTTAGTTATTGCAAAAATGAATATTTGTCAAATATAAAAATGAATGCATATAAAACTATAATAAATGCATAAAATATAAGTTGAAAGCGTATCTTTGCACCGTTTTTAGGGAAGCCTATTTTTAATCAATAAAATATCTTATCGCATTATGGCTAATATCGGGCAAATAAAGCAAATCATTGGACCTGTTGTGGACGTTAGTTTTTCACAAGAAGGAGCAGAACTACCAGAAATATTAAATGCACTTGTTATTAAAAGACCCAATGCTGGGGATTTAGTATTCGAAGTACAACAACACCTTGGAGAGGATAGTGTAAGAGCTATTGCCATGGATTCTACAGATGGACTTACAAGAGGTACGGATGTAGTAGATACAGGTGCACCAATTGCTATGCCTATTGGTGATAGAATAAAAGGTAGATTGTTTAATGTAATTGGAGAGTCTATTGATGGACTTGGTCAATTAGATAGAACAGTGAATTCTAGATCTATTCATCAAAAACCACCAAGATATGAAGATCTCTCTACGGAGACTGAGATTCTTTTTACTGGTATCAAGGTTATTGATCTTATCGAGCCTTATGTAAAAGGAGGAAAGATTGGTTTGTTTGGTGGTGCAGGAGTTGGAAAAACAGTACTTATCCAAGAATTGATTAATAATATTGCCAAAGGATATGATGGTATTTCAGTATTTGCTGGAGTAGGAGAGAGAACAAGAGAAGGTAATGACCTTTTGAGAGAGATGTTAGAAGCTGGTATTATTAATTACGGTGAAGACTTTATGCATTCTATGGAAGAAGGCGGATGGGATTTAGCGAAAGTAGATAAAAAATCATTAGAAGCTTCTAAAGCAACATTTGTATTTGGTCAGATGAATGAACCTCCTGGAGCAAGAGCAAGAGTTGCACTTTCTGGGCTTTCTATCGCTGAGTATTATAGAGATGGTGATGTCAATGATCCTCAAGGTGGAAAAGATATCTTATTCTTTATTGATAATATATTTAGATTTACTCAAGCAGGTTCTGAGGTGTCAGCACTATTAGGAAGAATGCCTTCTGCCGTTGGATACCAACCAACATTGGCAACGGAGATGGGTTTGATGCAAGAACGTATTACTTCAACTAAGCGAGGATCAATTACTTCTGTACAAGCAGTATATGTACCTGCGGATGATTTGACAGATCCAGCACCAGCGACAACATTTGCTCACCTTGATGCTACTACTGTTTTAAATAGAAAAATTGCTTCTTTAGGTATATATCCTGCAGTTGATCCTTTGGATTCTTCTTCAAGAATACTAGATCCGGCAATTATTGGTGACGAACATTACAATACTGCTGAACGTGTAAAAAACATGCTTCAAAGGTACAAAGAACTTCAAGATATTATTGCCATTTTAGGTATGGAGGAATTGTCTGATGAAGATAAAAACGCAGTATATAGAGCAAGAAAAGTTCAAAGATTCCTTTCTCAACCATTCCACGTTGCAGAGCAATTTACAGGTCTTCAAGGTGTATTAGTACCTATTGAAGATACGATTAAAGGGTTTAATATGATTATGGACGGTGAATTAGATCATCTTCCAGAAGCAGCATTTAACTTAAAAGGGAATATCGAAGAAGTAATCAAGGCTGGTGATAAAATGCTTGCTGAAGTACAATAGTAATACATAGAATAAAAAATTATGGAATTAATAGTTTTAACACCTGAGAAAGAAATATTTCAAGGACAAATAAAATCACTTAAAGTGCCAGGTACTTCTGGACAGTTTGAAATATTGAATGGTCACGCACCTATCGTATCAAGCTTGGTTACTGGACCAGTAAGAATATTGGTGAGTGATGGATCAACAAAATCTTTTAATATCACAAAAGGTTTTGTTGAAGTTTTAAGAGATGAAGTTTCCCTTTTAGTGCAAGGTGTAGAATCTGAAAGTTAATTTTAAGAATATACAAAAAAAAGAGAGGTTATCTATTGATTTAGATAGCCTCTTTTTTTGCCATAGACCCACTGATTCAGTAATAGAGAATCGTATTGCTAATAAGCGCAGGCTGAAATTTATAGTAATCTTTTATGAAGTATCTCAACAAAGGAATGTTTTTTAATTTCTAACGAATTCAAAATGACATAATAGACAGTACAAGTTGAGGCAAGTGATACTTTAGTGCTTGTTTTTATAAAAAATTGATTTGAATGGTCTCATTCTTATAAAGATTCAATATAGAAGAGGCTTTTCCCATATTTATTGCAATTTCCATATAGTCAGCTGGATTAAATAATGCGATTACATCACCAATAGGCGCATCACCATAGCCACTACTTATACGAGTGATCGGGTCATGTTGTTTGTAGTAAAGTTCAAAGCTTCTATTTCCTCTTATTTTTTCAAATTCCTTTTTTTTGACATTAATAACTACATTTTGATAATGATCAATATGGATTATTGTTGCCCTTATATAAGAATTTGTCACTACTGGATTGATCCCCATTTTGAGGCTTATGTTTGCAGGCACTGGACCAAGGTTGTCAATAGAATTATTAGTTGATATTATTTTTACACCAAAAGCTAGACAGATAGAAGTTTGAGTTTTCTCATGTTCTGGCGATTTGATTATTCTGACTTCTGCTGCAGTAAGATCGTTAAATAATAATGATAAAACACCATTGTCAGGAGCTAAAAAAAAATGCCCTTGGCGCTCTACAGCTATATATCTTCTATCCCTATCATAATGATTATATACAGCAATTAAGTGAATGCTACCATTGGGAAACGATCGAAACACATTATTCACAAAATATGCCGCTTGTACAATATCATGAGGATCTAAAGAATGACTTACATCGATGATTTTTATATTAGAGGCATTGTAATGTATTTGGGCTTTTAATTCCGCAACAAAATAATCATGATAACCAAAATCTGATGTAATAGAAACTATATGCATGTAGTCTTCGTTCGTTTTTATAAAGGTAATAAATAGTCTTTGACTCTAAGACTTAAAAAGGTTTTTTAAATTTTATTCCTAATATTAATACAACAAGATATTAATATTAAGATATTAGCAATCTAATATGCTGTAAATATCATATTTTAAAACAAAAGACAATCATATATTGAGTGAAATTATACTAACTATAGAAGGAATAGATCCATTAGATTTGTTTGGCAAACATAATTCTAAGCTTAATCTATTAAAGAACGCATTTTCTGACCTTTTAATTACCGCTCGTGGTGATTTTTTAAAAATGTCAGGCGACAGAAAACAAACGCAAAAGGCAAAAGCGAAAGTTGAAAGCATGGTGAGAATGCTTAATCAAAATATTGAACTGACGGATCAGTCTGTCAAAGAATTATTAGCAGGAACTAATCCGTATGAGAACGCTGAAAAGGATAGAAAATCGATAGGAAAAGTTATTGTCCATGGAAGAAGTGGTAAACCAATCAAAGCTAAGACAAAAAATCAACGTGTACTCGTAGACTTGAGTGAAACAAATGATATAGTATTTGCTGTAGGTCCAGCAGGAACAGGGAAGACTTATACAGCAGTTGCTCTTGCAATAAAAGCATTGAAAAATCGATTGGTAAAAAAAATAATCCTTACTAGACCGGCAGTAGAAGCAGGCGAAAGCTTAGGGTTTTTACCTGGTGATCTTAAAGATAAAGTCGATCCATATTTAAGACCTTTATATGATGCACTTAATGATATGTTGCCTGAAGAAAAACTTGAATATTTTATTTCAAGTCAAACAATTGAAGTAGCTCCTTTGGCTTTTATGAGAGGTAGAACTTTAGATAATGCCTTTATAATACTTGATGAAGCTCAAAATTGTACTACTACACAGATTAAAATGTTTTTAACAAGGCTTGGACCTTCCGCTAAATGTATAATAACTGGGGATTTGTCTCAAATAGATTTGCCTCGGCATCAAACTTCAGGATTAATAAGAGCACTTGATATACTTTCTGATATTAATGGTATTGCCGTTCTTAGGTTGTCTGCGGATGATGTAGTAAGGCATAGATTAGTAAAGGATATAATCCTTAAATATCATGACTCTGATCAAAAAAGAAAACGAAGACACCTTGATAAAACAGAAGAAGAATAAATTTTTAATATCTTTAAGATAAATGTATAATAGTTATATAAAAGAAGTGCATGGTCGCCAATCAAAATATAAGAATAAGTAAAAGTAATAGTGATACAGTAGGAGAAATCATTTTGGGCGGTTCAAAAAGTATTTCTAATAGAGTGCTGATTATACAGCAATTGTGTGACGATCATTTTAATATTGACAATTTATCAGATAGCGACGATACCGCTACTCTAGAAAAACTTTTAAAATCTGATAGCAATATTCTTGATGCACACCATGCAGGTACTACATTTAGATTTTTGACAGCATACTTATCTACTACAAATAATGAGGTTATTCTTACAGGTTCAAAAAGAATGCAAGAGCGCCCAATTAAACCACTTGTTGATGCATTAACTAGTTTGGGAGCCTCTATTACTTATGAATCTAATGATGGATATCCTCCTTTGAAGATTGGTCGATCTTTGGCTGCTTTGGGAGATACAGTGAGTTTGCCAGCTAATGTTTCTTCGCAGTATATTTCTGCCTTGTTGATGATAGCACCGACGATTAAAAACGGACTTACAATTACTTTAGAAGGAAAAATTGTTTCTCGACCTTATATAGAAATGACACTTAGAATAATGCAATATTTTGGTGTAAGTCACTCATGGATCGAAAATGATATTATTATAAAACCACAAAAGTATGTTGCCAAAGACTTTTTTGTAGAGTCGGATTGGTCAGCTGCTTCATATTATTATATTTTGGCGACGCTTACTACTGGCAAAGTAGACATTACCCTGCATGGACTAAATAGAGAAAGTTTACAAGCAGATGCTGCAATTTCAGATATAGCGACAAACTTTGGAATTGATACTATATATAACGGTAATAGCATAAGACTGATTAAAAACAGTAACAACCTTCCCGCCTTTTTTGAATATGACTTTATCAATTGTCCTGATATCGCACAGAGTGTGAGTACAATGGCAGCTGGACTAGGAGTTTCATTGTTAATGTCTGGTTTAATAACCTTAAGAATTAAGGAGACTGATAGAATTGCAGCATTAAAAAAAGAGCTTAAAAAAATGAAAGTTTACTTGAGTAAATTACCTAATAAATTTTCTGAAAAATCGAATGTTGAATACTATATGTTGGAAGGGAAAATAGATAAGACTGTGACGACACCTTTAATATCTACATATAATGATCACCGCATGGCAATGGCATTTGCACCGTTATCTATTCTTTTACCAATTAATATTGAGGATTTTAATGTAGTATCAAAAAGTTATCCCAAATTCTGGGAGGACATGAAAATTCTTGGTGTAGAGCATACATTACTAAGCAATGAATGAAAAGGTCAATAAAGAAATAATTTACTTAGCCGGCCCCAATATTATTAGTAATATTTCTGTACCGCTATTATCAACAGTAGATACGATATTGATGGGTAATCTTTCAAGTTTGCACTTGGCAGCAGTGGGAATAGGATCTATGCTATTTAATATTATCTATTGGAATTTTGGTTTTTTACGAATGGGTACAACAGGTATTACTGCACAGTACTATGGTGGTAAAGATGACGCTAATGTTTGGTTATCATTTTTACGAGCTGCCATGTTAGCATGTTTTATCTCATTTGCTTTAATTATATTTCAGAATAGTCTTTTGAATATTGGTACTTGGTCGCTAAATGTCAGTGATGCGAGTGAGGGATTAGTTGCTGCATATTTTAATATTAGAATATGGGCAGCACCAGCATCACTGCTACTTATGGTTGTTATGGGTTGGTTTTTTGGAGTTCAGAATGCTATTTACCCATTAATTTTGACACTTATTATCAACTTTGTAAATATTGTTTTAAGTTATTATTTGGTCGAGGTTCAAGGCATGGGAGTCCATGGGGTAGCGTGGGGAACGGTTGTGGCACAATACATTGGATTGTTATTTGGTATCATATTTATTTATTACAAATACAATACTTATATTAATAATAAAGTATTGTCACAATTAAGGGAATGGTCAGCTTATGGGCGATTTATGAAGATAAATTTAGACTTATTTATAAGGACTGTTTGTTTGACATTTGCATTCGGATTTTTTTATAGCCAATCCTCAAAAATAAGTGATACTATCTTAGCTGTCAATGTTGTACTTATGCAATATGTCAATTGGATGAGTTATGGAATTGACGGTTTTGCATTTGCTTGTGAGAGCTTAATTGGAAAATACAAAGGTGCCAAAAATGAATTGCTTTCTCTAGCTGTTGTTAGACAATCCTTCTGGTGGGGAGGGGGTGTTGGATTATTATATGGTCTCGTGTATTTTATATTCGGACAGCAGTTGTTTACAGTTTTTAGTGATGATTTGCTCTTGTATGAGGCTGCTGAAAGTTTGTTATATTATATGGCTTTATTTCCTATTGTTGCGTTTGCAAGTTATATATGGGATGGTATATTTATCGGATTGACGGCTACTTCAAGTATGCGTAATACAATGTTGATGGCATTGATTTGTTTTTTATTTAGTTTTTATATTTTACCTGTTCGTTCTGATGGCAGTCACATATGGATATCCCTTATTGTTTTTGTAATAATGAGAGCTGTATTTCAGTATCTATATTATAAAAAATATGGATTATCATTGAAGTAGTAAGTTTTCTAACAATATCTTAGACTTAGCTAATTTGAGCTGCTTTTATTTTGGCTCAGGAATACTAGTGAGGTATTCGATTCCCTTTTTTTCAAAATCTAATGCACAACAATAAGTTTGCACACCATTTGTAACAATAAGATATGGAGCTTTCATCACACTGTTGTATTGTGCTATCTGATCAAATACTGCTTGTTGTATCTTTACTTTGTGAGACTTACATTCTATAAGAATTAGTGGTTCAAATTGGGCATTATATATTACAATATCATATCTCCGGTACATACCATTGACATGTAATCCTTTTTCGACTTGTATTTTTTCTATTGGATACCCGTAATCTATAAGGTAATGTATCATCAATTGTCTTACCATTTCTTCTGGTTGTAAGACTAAGTATTTTTTTCTTATGATATCAAAAATAAAAACACCATCACTATTTTTCTGTATTTTTAGCTGGGGACTATATTTATGTAGATCTATATCTATCATTAAATATCAATATTTACTTCAGAAGTAATAGATTTAGACATTGGTTCATTTGATGCTGGAGTAGATGCAAGGTCTAAGCTACTAATCAACTCTGAAAATGCTAAACTGTTATTTTCTATTTGTTCAGTAGTATTTAATGATATTATTTTGAATCCAGCAGTTTTAAATATTTCAATAATATTATATTGCCAAGATAGGTGCTGGTATTGTTTTGTATTGATTAAGTTATCTTTTATAATAAGGGTAGGTTGCCGATCTGTAATTAATATACTTTCTGTCAGTCTTTCGTAAAGTGTATTTTCTGTATCAATTTTTTTTGCATAAAATTCACTTAGATTTTGCTCTAAAAGAAATTCATCTTGTCCATGTAATAATGAAATTATATTAGCATTTTTGAGCTGATATATATCTATATTCTGATTCAGAGAAAGAATGAATTTTGCTAATTTTTTTGCTGCTTTTAATTTTATGGAATTTCCTAACTTTCCTATATTGAGATTGTAGTTATATGTATTTAAGTACAGATACAAATGCCCAATTTCATTATCTATTTGTGCTACATCAATTGGAGATATATAATGTACTTTGTAATCGTTGTTTGTTTTACAATCATCAGAAAAACTAATTACTGTATCGTATTCATTACAGTATTTTAGTGATGTACATATATGAATTGGAAAGAATTTTTTTAAAAAAGGTCTATTCATTAATACCAATGAATTCCATGAAGTCTGCGGTAGTTGCTTTTTCTTAAATAGAATATGGAAAAGTTCTTTATTGTTAGATTTTAATTCTTCGGCAGCACTTATTCTTCCAGGATATAGTTTTTGAATTATTGCTAATATATCCGTTTGGTCAATACTGTTTTCTAAGTTTAATAATTGAGAAGATTTATTAAAATCTAAAGTGTTATTAGATGTTATTTTGGTTACTATTTGAGTGTAGTACCAATGTTCAAATAATGTTTCCCAAAGTGAATTGTCATGGTTTTTAAGTTCGTTAAGCAATTCTTTAAACTGCTCTGAAGTATTGTTATAAAACATTTTCCATTGCGTAAAATCGGCACTTTTCAAAAATAAAATAGAACAATGCTCTAAATACTCAAAAATTGATTTGATTTGTTTGTGTTGTTTCGAAAAACTAAGAATTCTTTGATCGAATGTTTTAACAAAGATATTAGATGCTTTCAGCTCCTCAATTAAAGATTCTAAATCAGTGGCCAATAATTTAATACGCTGCTCTTTTGTATTGATCTTATTGATACGGTGTATATCTGACAATGCTTTTTTTATCAATTCATTTTCAAAATCTACTGCTTGGCTGTTAATAGAATCAATAAATGACGAAATCATATTGTAATCTAAGTCATCACTAATTATATGTTCATTTGATTCAGCCCATTTCGAATTTATTGACTTTAGCTTAGATAATATTTGTTGCGCTGAGTCTAAATATTGAGTATTGTTAGTTTTTTTCTTCTTTTTAAAAATATTGAATTTTACTTCCTTTTCATTTTTTAAATATTGATCATTAATTGAGCTTGATAAGCATAAATCTTCTTGTGTAATAAGCACATTTTTCAATTCATCAATTTGGCTTTTTATACTGTTTTTAGCATTGAAAACAAGATTTTCTTTAATTTTTGAATACTGATTTAAGAGTAAATTACTTTTATCTTTAAGCGTTTTTACTTGACTTGCTATACTTTCAATATTATTTGTTGGCGAACTATCAAATACACTATTGTCTATAAGGTTGAGATGATTGTATAATTCGTATTGCTTATTATATAGCTTACTTGCTTTGAGGATTTCGTTTTTTAGTAAATAGTATTCCACACTATCCAATTCCCATTTTTCTATATCAGTTTCCACCTTTATTGTAATTCTTGGTGGTGTATTGACTCGATAAATATAATTGTGTGCAAAGTCTATAAATGAAACATCATTAAATACTGGTTCATCGTATGATTTATAGGTTTTTTGTAACTCAGCTTTAAGTAAGCTATGTTTCTTGTTTGATAATGTGTTATCAATAAGTATTTGAGTATCTATTTTTCCTTTAACTGTTGATCTAAGTTTGATCGTGTCTGTTTCAGGAATTGTTGCATCATTATCAATTTCTATCATAAAATCGTTGATGCTATTTTGCAGCAATACCGATTTCACATGCGAACTTGTGTCATTATTTGGTAGATGTATCAGTATAGTTTCACCTTCCTTAACTAGTGCTGTTATACCTTTTATTACACTAT
Organism: Saprospiraceae bacterium; assembly: GCA_036479655.1. Lineage (GTDB taxonomy): Bacteria > Bacteroidota > Bacteroidia > Chitinophagales > Saprospiraceae > CAJXUU01. The sequence goes on along the minus strand of JAZGFO010000229.1, from coordinate 15,985 downwards.
GTAGTGCTGTATCGATATCAAAATATTTGACTGTTGATTCATCAGTTCTATAGATTGTGTTAGTTACAATTAATTGTTCTGGAGATAGGATATAAGACATAGTATAGCTATTTTACTACAAATATATAAATATTCATAATATATAACAATTGTATTTATAACCCTTTTGAATTTTGATGTTCTTAATTGATATCCTGTGCATATATTCTTGATAATAATATGATAGTTGTCAGCAACTCAGTTTTTAACAAACAAATCCATAAATAACAGTTTTTTTATTGATCAATTCATATTAGCTCTTTTTGGCAATTTTGATATGCTCCAAATGGTGCTTCCCATGCCATTCATACATACCAACTGTAGATGCTAAGTCAGTTGATATTTTGTGCTCTGGATGAAGAAACGATTTGCTAAAATCAGTAACAGACATGTTTTTTAGCAGGGTTGTCCATCTGCTATGAAGACCTTCTAGTATAAGCAAAGAAGATTCTATAGGTTGTTTATTTGCATCAGGGAATGTTGCCCAGTTACTTTCTTCATATGGTTTTATAGTAGGACAATCTTCCGTTAACGCTAATTTAAATCTGATGAATGAATTCATATGACTGTCTGCAAGGTGATGGACTAATTGTCTAATATTCCACCCTTCAGGACGATAAGTTTTTAAAAGTTCTTTTTCATTAAGTCCTTTTACTGTTTTTCTTAGTAACGATGGGAATTTTTCTATGCCATCAATCCACTCTTCCAGTTTGTCCATTGATATTTTTCCTGGATTGTATTTACCAATTGGGTATTTCAACTTGTCGGTTTTCATATTTATTGATTTATATTGAATTGATGACTCTTGATTGCAATAATACGGAGTTTTGATTGTAATCAAAAGAAATTATCTTTACACCCTATCAAAATTTGGTTTTTGGATTTAGAAATAAATCTTTTGTGAGTTTCGCTTTTCAATTAAAACATAAGGCAAAACAGATTTTGAAAGTAATTAATTAAAATTTAGCTATGAGATATTATATATCATTTTTTATTTTTTTTATTTTTTGGCAACTTAGTAGAGCCCAGTCTCCTTATACATTGCCTGGATCATTAACAGATAAAATTGCTGATCGCTGGGATATTTTGTATGATTACAATCATACTGTTTTTAGTAGTCAAAGAAACACAGCAGGAAAAGAAATAGTAAACCGAGCTTTTCAAAATAGAATGAGAGACAATATTTCAAAAATGGATAAGTGGGATATTGACTATATATTGGCTGGTAATAATGAGTATTTATATCTTGAAACTGATAATACTAAGCCTGCTAACAGTTTTGTAACCCAAAAACTATATGACACCACTGGTATTTTTTATTCAATTGAATCGATCGAAGAGCCAAATGATATAAAAGATTCTAAAGGTGTATCAGATAGAAAAGACATTGATGTAGAAAAGGGAGGTAGATTATTCAAACATTTATATAAAACTAAGGCAAATTTTTATGAGGTAAGTGTACCTGGATTTGAAATGCGTGTCAATCCTATACTTAATTTAAAATATGGAAATGCATCTAAAGACCAAAACACCATTTTTCAGAATACTAGAGGAGGCGAGATACGAGGCACAATCGATGATAAAGTGTACTACTACACTAGTATTTATGAAAATCAAGCAAGATTTAATAATTATATTGAAGCTCGGATTGAAAAATTTAAAGCCATTCCTGGACAAGGAGGATACAAAAGTTTCAATAGTAGTGTGATTGAGCGTCTTACAGGATATGATTACCTTAATGCACAAGCGTATGTTGGTATCAATGCTACCAAAAGTGTTGCTATTGAATTGGGACATGGAAAACATTTTATAGGTAATGGCATCCGATCACTCTTACTTGCCAATTATGCCAATAATTATTTTTACCTGAAGTTTAATACAAGAATCTGGAAGTTTCACTATCAAAATTTGTTTACTGAATTGGCACCAATCTCTTCAATTCAGAACCCTTCTGATAAGTTACTACCAAAAAAATATATGGTTAATCATTACTTGTCTTTCAAACCAACAAAACAGATAGAAATTGGACTTTTTGAGGCGGTAGTATTTTCGAGAGAAAATCAGTTTGAGTTACAATACCTCAATCCTATCATTCTATATCGTACTGTAGAGCACCTATTGGATAGTCCTGATAATGCATTAGTAGGTTTGAATTTTAAATGGAATATCAAACATAGATTTCAGTTGTATGGGCAATTTGTGTTAGACGAATTTAACCTCACTGAAATTAAAGATGGCAATGGCTGGTGGGCAAATAAAAATGGATTGCAGATTGGGGCTAAATATATAAATGTTGCAGGCATAGATCATTTGGATGCACAGATAGAATATAATCGTGTACGTCCATATACTTATTCTCATAGAGATTCTTTGTCAGTACTTCCTCGACATTCTAATGCAAGTTACAGCCACTTTAATCAACCATTGGCACATCCGCTCGGTGCTAATTTAAAAGAGATCGTGTTTAATCTCAACTATAGACCTACAAAAGCAATGTCTATCAATGCAAGGGTAATAAAATCAACTTATGGGCAAGATCTTGAGAATGAAAATTTTGGTGGAGATATATTGGTGAGGTCTGGATTGAGAGCCAATGATTATGGAAACGAAATTGGACAAGGTGTAAATACAAATTTGTTATCTATTGGAATTGATATCAGTTACCATTTTGCACATAATTATTTTCTTGATTTTAATGTCCTTCATCGTACAGTTGATGCAGCTGTTGATGGTTTGGATATTGATACTAGATATATTGGTGGTGGATTGAGGGTGAATATTAGTAATGCTCAGTTAGATTATTAGAAGTAAATAATAAAATAAAATGCAAAAAATTGAACATATCGGAATTGCAGTTACATCTATAGATGAGGGAGAAAAAATGTATGAGTCCTTGCTAGGAGTCAAATCTTACAAAAGAGAAGAAGTAGCTTCTGAAAAAGTAATTACATCATTTTTTCGTCAAGGTGCTAATAAAATTGAATTGTTGGCTCCCATTGGAGATGATGGACCTATAAGCAAATTTTTAGCTAAGCGAGGGCCGGGTATTCACCATATTGCATACGCTGTTACAGATATCAAATCCGAAATGAAACGAATGGCAGATGAAGGATTTACCTTGTTAAGTGAAAATCCGAAAAAAGGGGCTGATAACAAATTAGTTTGCTTTTTACACCCAAAATCTACAGGCGGCGTGCTTGTTGAGTTGTGCCAAGAGATCGATTTGAAATAAAGTTTTTATTATTTGAGCTTTTATATTGATTAATAATATAAGCTCATTTTAGACTGTTATTACATTATGGCAAAAGGAATAAATCCTAAGTTAAAAAAGAAGAAAAGAAAGCTTCGGTCAATAGATGAATACCTTTCTGGTATCGCTAACGGAGATAGATATGTACTTAGTGAAGTAATGACACTGGTAGAAAGCACCAATACCGTACAGCGAAACCTTGGAGAGCAAATTCTCAATAATTTGGATCTTAGTAATGCAAATCATACGATCAGAATTGGGATTACTGGAAGTCCAGGAGCTGGCAAAAGTACATTCATAGAGTCAATAGGTAAGCATTTGATAGCGATGGGCAAAAAAATTGCGGTATTGGCTATCGATCCCAGTAGTACCAAAAGTCAAGGGAGTATATTAGGGGACAAAACTAGAATGCAGATTTTGTCAGTAGATGAAAATGCAATAATCAGACCTACAGCATCAGCCAACGTGCTTGGTGGAGTTGCAAGATCTACCAAAGAATCAATAGCACTTTGCGAAGCTGCTGGATACGACTATATATTTGTCGAATCTGTAGGTGTAGGACAATCAGAAACAGATTTAGCGAGGTTGGTAGATGTTTACTTACTGCTGCTACTGCCCGGGAGTGGAGATGAAGTCCAAGGTATCAAACGTGGAGTAGTAGAACTCGCAGATATAATAGTTATTAATAAGTTTGATGGTGATAGAAAATCTATTGCAGAACAAAGTAAAAGTGATTTTCGGATTTCCGCCAATCTATTTAACCATAGTTTGGAGCGTTGGGAAGTGCCAGTATTGTTGTCTTCATCCACTACTCAGTATGGTATAGTCGATGTTTGGCAGTCTATAGAAAAGTATGTAGCACTCAGTAAAGAACAAAATCATTTTTATACCAATAGAACTAAACAAGAAAAAGAGTGGATGCGCCTACAATTAGAAGCGGACATAGTTACTAAAGCAAAAAAAATATTTGATTTGGATGCTCGAATTAAAAAAATGTCAAATTTACATGATTTTAAAACGAAATCAGTATTTGAGGCGTTGCAAGAAGTGAAAAAGAGTATAGATCAAGAATATCAAAAATTGAATGATAAAAAATAATCTGAAAGTAGAAGTGTGTAAGATTACATTTGTGCAGCGTATATTATTAATTGTAATTTATGGTTTTGTAGTTTGTTCTGATGTTCAAGCCCAAGATTCTACAGCTATATTTACGACAGAAAAATTTATTTCGCCGGTTGATCATACTATTAAATTGGCTGGCTCATTTGGTGAGATTCGAACCAATCATTTTCATGGTGGTATAGATATAAAAAGTAGAACAGGTGAAGAAGGGGACACTATAAAAGCCTCAATGTCTGGTTTTATATCAAGAATAAAAATACAATCAGGAGGATATGGCAAAGTGCTATATATAACCCACCCTAATGGATACACAACTGTATATGCACACCTACAAAATTTTGTCGATACAGTACAACAATACATCAATCAAAAACAAATAGAATCTCAATCTTATGAAATTGATGTCTATCCAGGGGCTGATAAATATAAGGTTAGACAAGGACAAGCTATTGGCTTTATGGGTAATACTGGACGTTCTTATGGTCCCCATTTACATTTTGAAATCAGGAGTTCAATCGAAGAAATACCTCAGAATCCTTATCTATTTGGTATTGGCCCTGATGACAATAAGGCGCCATCGTTGTACAATATAGATATTCATGGTCTTGACAATATGCAGCATAAGATATGGTCAAAAACACAAAGAACAAGCACCGTCAAGAAAGGAAATTTAAATGTTGTCAATACTATTGAAGTACCTGCTTGGCGAGCTGGTATTGCTATACAAGCGATTGATCTTATGAATGGTGCAAAAAATAAAAATGGGGTTTATGCTATACAAATGTTTGTAGATGATACCCTATACTATAGCCACATTATGAATGAAGTGGGATTTGATGTTACTAAATATATCAATTCTCATATTGATTACCAACAAAAGAAAAAAGCCAAAAGGACACTTATTAAATGCTATAAAGCGCTTGGGAATAAATTGGAATTTTACCCTACATTAGTCAATAATGGTGAAATAAAATTATTTAAGAATAAACCAAGACGTGTACATATTGTATTAAAAGATTTTTATGAGAATACAACCGAATACAGTATCAATCTGCTAAGAAGAGATGCTAAAGAGGGCGAATTACAACAGTTCTCATTTGAAAAGCACTTAAAATTTGATAGTCCAGCTACTTTTAAACTTGGATCTTGTCAATTTGATTTCCCGGCATTTTCATTGGACAAAGACGGATATATTAGTTATAGTGAAAACAATAGCGATGGATTATTGTCATTTAAGATTAATGAAGAATATGACCCACTATTTAATTATCCTACGGTGAGTTTACCATTGTCAGGAATCCCTGATAGCTTACTTTCTAAGGTGATATTGATAAATGAAAAAGATCAATCTTATGGAGGACAGCATAGAAGAGATAGCTTAATTGTGCGATTTGGTGTATTTGGTAATTATAAAATTTCAATAGACACAATACCTCCTATTATCGATGTCAAAAGTTTTTTGTCGAAAGCAAAATCTAAGCCTTTTTTCAGATTTGAAATTAGAGATAATGTAGAAGCTAAAGGATTTGCAAAAGATATTATCTATGATGTATATATTGATGGAGAATGGGTAATTGCGCCTTTAAAGGCTTTGGATAATACATTAATTGTACCACTACATAATATAAAAAGTGGTAACCACCATATAAAAATTAGAGTTGAAGATCATAGCCATAACGTAACAATATGGGAACGAGATTTTGAAAATTAGCAAAAAAAAAGAGCAATTGAATTAACAATTACTCTTAATTTGAGGTCGCGGACGGATTCGAACCGCCGTACAAGCTTTTGCAGAGCTCTGCCTAACCACTCGGCCACGCGACCATATTGCATTAAAGCGAGTGCAAATATATAACAATTTTCATAACAGAATAGTTTTTGAAAATAAAATTATAAAATAGAAAATTTAGAACTTATATTAGTTTGATTCGGATAGTGATCTATTATCTTTTAAGGCTAATGTTGGCAGTGTTTAAACTTTTTATAAAGTTTGTTTTTACAATGTTAGTCCTTTGTTTTGTATATCCTCACCAATGCCCATAAAGAGACCAATGTCCAAAATACATTAACCACAAGAAATGGATAAGATGATATCAGATAAGCATTGACGGCTAACAATATTGCACAAAACATATTGAGATAATTGTATTTTAATGATTTTGAATTTAGCTTTCCTGATGTATTTAGGTAAAAAGCAAACAGCAATCCAAATGCTCCCAACCAACCAATAATATTTGTAAATGTATCCATGTTTTGTTATTTTTTAAGCATTGTTATTACTTCTATTACCGTCTGCTTTAGCTGACGGATAATAGACTTTTATTACAATGGCTTTAGCCACATTATTGTTTAGACCAAGTCCATTTATATTGTGGCATAAAAGTACCAATCATTTTTTTTAAAAAATTATCTTCCCACATACTATTGAAACTTACTTTTTGTTTCTAACTTTTGAATATTTACAATTAGACTGTCAACTTTTGATAAGTTTCCAATCCATAATCTTTGAATTCTTTTTGAGATACATTAAAAAAATCTTAGGAATGCAGCTTGCATCATTATTACCTGATAATGCTTCTAAATCAAGCATCTCTTCCTTATTGGTGAAGTTATGATTATTTATGCCAGATTTATTTTCTAATTTTGATTTCAACTCCTATTCACCTTTCTAAGTATTTATTAATTTCTATAAACTTATTCAAGTTTATAGAATCCATTTTCTCAAAATTATTTGTTATTTGATAGATAGAAAGTTGCGTTAATAATTTACCGTTGTCAAAAATTTCCAATCGTTTAACTTTATATCCATTAGTTTCTTGCATTGGAATAACCCCAAAAAGTTTACTCCCCCCTCCTCTAACTTTATTAAAAATAATTTTGTATAGCACTAACTGATTAGTAGAATCTATAGCAATTATCTCAGCACTGGAAGAAGTAGGGGTGTATTTTTTGTCTATAAAAATAGTCACACATTTTTCATCGAAAAAACCAGTGCTATAGATACATCCATAAAAGAAAAGAAATAAGAAAATAAAAGAATATTTATTCATCGCAAATCTCTTTAACAAATTCAGAAAAAGCATCTGCATTCAACAATTGCTGAAGAGTGTTTAGTTCGCTATAATTAGGAGAAAAATCATAGGCAATATCTCCTGCAATATAGTATAAATGCATCCACTCATGTATTAATGTTTCAGTTCTATCTAGTTCACTGCTATCCCAATATTTTGGTCTACAAAGTCTCACGTTAGTAAATTGAACTGTAGGGAATGTCCAAGCTATAGTTGTCGATGAACAACCGTTATCAGCTTGATAACCCCTATCGTAGGGATGTCTTCTAACATGTTCAAAAAGAAAAGATATATATCCTGCTATAAGAGTAGATGAAGTGCCACCAAAATTTTGTTCAAGAGCATCTTTAACTTCAGATGGTTCATTTCCATCAAATTCATTAAGTTTATGAATTGCACAATCTAACATACTTAGGGCTTTCAATTCATCAGACTTGACAATTATCGATTCCCCAACAGAACAGCCTTCACAGTTTGGAGGATCAATTGGCAATGATGGTAAGTCTTTATAACAATAGCTCAATTTATCTATATTTGAAGTAACACCCAATTGATCAAAAATTAAATAATATGGTGAGATACATTTTTGTAGGAGTACAATAGTTGCTTCATTTTTAAAAGAATTATCTTCACCACAATCTACATCTCCACCACTAACCGTAGCGTCAAATATTGCATCAATTTCTGCTTTTTCCAAGTCTAAAGAATACTCAGTGATAAAGCTTCTCATATTGGTAATCAAGCAATTTATCTTTTCTTTTGTAACTTCAGAGCACGTATGCATTTTTAGATAATCCGAAACCCATGCAGTCACAGCTGGTTCAGCAATAAGAAAGCCTATATTATCAATTGGTTTTAAACATGGGTACTTATCTAACAACTCAATAACTTTGATGACATCTCCAGTATTTGCGTTTACATTGTATACATTATATGGGTCATCATTATCTGTACCATTATTAATGTTAGGTGGTGGGATGTTTTCTAATATTATTTTATAGGCTCCCAATACAGTGTTGATATCAGAAGAACTATAATCTTTGGATATCATGCTACAGTATGGATTCTCCGTTGGAATGACTTGTATTCCCCATGCCCAACTATAGTTAAGACACCAAGCAAGTGTATTAGCAGATATTTCTCCAACATTGGCATAGGGAAAATCTATTGGTACTTGAAGACCAAATGATGATGAACATGATCCGTCAGGATTATTAAAACTATTAACATAGCAAGCTACCATCCCGATAATTGCAGTTTTTTGATTTTGTGATACTTCTGGATGTGCATTTATAATTAGATATTCATAGATATCCTCAAGTTGTTCATGACAATCCCTAAATTCACCTACGTTACTTAAAAATCCCCAATAACCAAATGTATTTTGAAGACGATTAAGGATATATGAAATTTTTAAATTACGAGAATAGCTACCTGTAGATCCACCACCACCTTGAGTATTTGGACCAAATGTGTCCCCTCCTTCAAATTCAGTTGGTATTTCATCACAAATTACTCTTGACCTATCTTCATAAATAATTTCACAAGCTCCCGTAGTCTGATCAACAATGTGAATTTCTACTGTATAGGTATCGGTAAAACAATCATATGATATTGCTAATACATCACCATCAGAAGCATTGGTAAATCCAAAAAGAACTTCAAAATATTCAAAAACGGATGTGTCAAATACATAATTAGGTCCTGGGTTAATAGGTGTGTCAGTTTGAGTTGGATTATCTACAAAAATATAACCATCATCTTCAGTATCTTCAAAATCTATAATTCCAAGATACATATCTATTGATTCGTTATAAGTATTGTATATAGGGACAATAGTTACAGGACTAAGTGTAGAATTATCAGTAAATACAGTAGTTGTAGAAAAAATACTACCCTCCCATACTAATTGACCTACACCTTCTACAAATTCATCTGTGGTTAACTTGGATATAGAGATATTGTTTTATTTTTGATTATTGAGATTAGTTGTTCTTGTTCTATTGTGTGCCTTATTTTCAATTTACTAAGGTCAAAAAGATTTGAAGTCTTAGATCTAGGTGTAGCTATTTGATCGGAATACTTGTCATCTTCAAAATCTTCATCCTTGGAACAACTGCTAACAATAAAAAGAAAAAACATCATTGCAATACTAAATTTTAAAAAATGGGGGGGGTGAAAATTTTATTCGGTAAATTCATTAATAAATCGGGTTTGAGAAAAAATTAGTTAATAATATGAGCAATTTAAGGGGATTTTAATTACAACTGCAAATAAAATATAGACTTTTTGGTATTTCGATTTAACATATATAAGTTGGTCGATATGTGTTGTCAGTACTTCAATAATCCAACTTCACGTCTGTTTCAGCTGACTATTCTACATCAAACCCCCATTTATATACACACTATCCACATTAATCACTCCAAAATTATATGGAATAGACACATAAGAATCAATGGGCTTGGTGACTATGATATTAGCTAATTTTCCTTTTGTAATCGAACCTACTTTATCGGATAGATCCATTGCATATGCACCATTTATTGTAGCGGCATTGATCGCTTCTTCAGGTGTCATTTTCATTTTGATACATGCAGATGCAACAACAAAATTCATGTTTCCTGATGGTGTCGAACCAGGATTGTAATCAGATGCTAATGCTATTGGTAATCCTGCAGAAATCATCTTGCGAGCAGGCGCATAAGGAAGGCTCAAAAAATAAGAACAACTTGGCAATGCTACAGGCATTGTTTCTGTACCTACCAATGATTCAATATCTTGATCTGTCATTATTTCAAGATGGTCAACAGACAAAGCACCATGTTTTACTCCAGCTTGGACGCCACCTATTGAAGTAAATTGATTCACATGAATTTTTGGTTTTAGATTGTACTTTTTGCCAGCTGTTAATAGCATTTCTGTATCGGCAACAGAAAAATATCCTGTTTCACAAAATATATCAATATAATCGGCAAGGTCATTTGCTGCAATTACAGGCAACAACTTTTCAATAAGCATTTTTAGATATTCAGCCTTATTGCTTTTATATGTTTTTGGTACTGCATGTGCACCTAAAAAAGTTGCTTTTATTTGAATTTTATTTTTTTCCTTCAGCTTTTTAATCACTCGAAGCATTTTTAATTCTGCATTATATGACAAGCCATAACCTGATTTTATCTCAACAGCTCCTGTTCCCATACTGATAATTTCATTGAGCCGTTTTAGACTTTGACTATAGAGTTCTTCTTCTGATATTTGTTCTACTTTGAGAGCAGAGTTAAGAATTCCACCACCTCTATTGGCGATTTCTTCATAAGAAAGTCCATTTATCTTATCTACAAATTCTCCTTCACGATTGCCAGCAAACACAATATGAGTATGAGAGTCACACCATGTAGGCATTATTAATCTTCCTTGTGCATTTACTATGTTGTGCAAGTCATCATTTGGGCAGTTTGTCATTTGACCAAAGTCAACAATAATATCATCTTCTATTAATAAAAATGCATTTTTGATAGTGGGCAAAACCTTCATATCTTCCCCAGATACTTTATTTATTTGCTCTGTCCGTACCTGTACTAGTTCTTTAATGTTTTTAAACAATATTCCCATTAAAATAGATTTTTTAGTAAGTCTTCATCGACTAAGTTTGGTAATGTCACTTTAAGAGTAGGTGTACGTTTCATTTCTCTTTTTATCGCAAATAATGCTTCGTCATTTCGAGCCCAACTTCTCCTAGCTATTCCATTATTTACATCATAGAACAACATGTTTTTAATTCTTTCTTCAGCAGCAGCTGTGCCATCTAATAGCATTCCAAATCCTCCATTTATTACTTCTCCCCAGCCTACACCTCCGCCATTATGGATTGATACCCATGTCGCTCCTCTAAAACTATCTCCTATAACATTGTGTATTGCCATGTCGGCAGTAAATTGACTCCCGTCATATATATTAGAAGTTTCCCGATACGGGGAATCAGTGCCACTTACATCATGATGATCCCTACCTAATACGACTGGACCTATTTCTCCATTATTTATGGCATCATTAAATGCTTGTGCAATTTTTATTCTTCCTTCAGCATCAGCATACAAGATACGAGCTTGTGATCCTACAACGAGCTTATTGGCTTTTGCATCTTTGATCCAAGTGATGTTATCTTGCATCTGAAGTTTTATCTCTTTTGGAGAATTTTGCATTAATTTTTCTAATACTTCTTTTGCAATTCTATCTGTAGTGTCTAAGTCATCTGGGTTGGCAGAAGTACAGACCCATCTAAATGGTCCAAATCCGTAATCAAAACACATTGGTCCTAATATATCTTGTACATATGAAGGATACTTAAAATCAATGTTATTCTTTGCCATAACATCCGCTCCTGCTCTAGAAGCTTCCAATAAAAATGCATTGCCATAATCAAAAAAGTAGGTTCCTTTAGCTGTGTGTTTATTGATAGAATCTGCATGTCGCCGTAAGGTCGATTGAACTTTTGATTTAAACGTATCTGGTGCTTCTCCTATCAATATATTTGCTTCTTCATAGCTCATATCTACTGGGTAGTACCCACCTGTCCAAGGTATATGGAGCGAAGTCTGATCAGAACCAACATGCACAAATATATCTTCGTTATCAAATCTCTCCCATACATCCACTACATTACCTATAAATGCAATAGAGACAATTTCAGCATTGGACTGAGCTTTTCGTACGCTACTTACAAGATCATCAAGATTATCAATCAATACATCTACCCATCCTTGCTCGTGTCTTTTTGTTGCGGCTTTTGGGTTGACTTCTGCACATACTGTTATACAACCAGCAATATTTCCAGCTTTAGGCTGTGCACCACTCATTCCACCCAATCCTGATGTCAAAAATATTTTTCCAGCAGCTGTTTCATCAGGTTTCAGTATTTTCCTAAATGCATTCATCAAAGTGATTGTAGTACCATGCACGATTCCTTGAGAACCAATATACATAAATGATCCTGCAGTCATTTGACCATATTGAGTCACACCTAATGCATTGTACTTTTCCCAATCATCGGGATTAGAATAGTTAGGGATCATCATCCCATTGGTTATCACGACCCTAGGTGCTGTTGTAGATGAAGGAAACAATCCCATAGGGTGACCAGAATACATATGTAGCGTCTGCTCTTCAGTCATAATTGCCAGATATTGCATGGTGACAAGATATTGTGCCCAATTTTGAAATACAGCCCCATTGCCACCATATGTTATCAACTCTTCAGGATGTTGCGCTACAGAAGGGTCGAGATTATTTTGGATCATGTGCATTATTGCAGCAGCTTGCAATGATTTGTAAGGATATGCTTCAATTGGTCGGGCATAAAAATCATAATCAGGCTTGAAACGATGCATATAAATTCGTCCATAATTTAGCAATTCTTCCGCAAATTCTTTAGAAAGTTGATTATGCCATTCTTTTGGAAAATAGCGCAAAGCATTTTTTATTGCCAGTTGTTTTTCGGACTTTGACAATATGTCTTTCCGCTTGGGTGCTCTATTGATTCCTTCTGGGTAATCCTTTTTATTTGGTAATTCTTTAGGTATTCCTTGAAGTATAATTTCTTTAAAAGTCATCTTTCTATAGTTTAACAACTAATATGGTGGTAAATTAAAACATATTGTTGCCTCACAAAGATATTTATTCATGTTTGATTTAGGAATTTTTATTTTTTATTTTTTTTAAATATATATTCTGGCTTTTATATTATAATAATAAAGCCCTACCGAAATACTTCAGTAGGGCTTTTATTTTTATTTGTCCTAATCTTAAAAATATATGCTATTGGATTATTACAAAATGTTTTTTCATTGTTACACCTTCTTTTTTAAGTGCAATAAAGTATTTTCCAGGACTTAGATTGTTAGTATCGATGCTGTTTTTATCAGATTTTATTTTAAAGTCTTTTATTTTAGCACCATTTACATCAATCAAAGTAGCTGTAGCTCCAATCATGTGCTCTGGAGCATCAATATTGATGTAACTGTTAGATGTTGTCGGATTTGGATATACTTTTAGATCGCTTACATTATAGTCAGCCATTCTTTTTAGTGGACTTAATGATTCATCAGACTGTATTTTATTTACAATTTCTGCTACTTTGTTTAAGTCAAATTCACCAACTAATGATATTGCTATAAATTCATCATCTACAACACCTAATCCTACAAATTCATACACAACATCATTTTGTTCTTCAACAAAAACACTAAATTTTTCTCCTTCGTTTCTTACACTTAGCAATTCATCATAAGACCCTCTGATATCTTTAAGTCCTTTTTTAAAATCAGTAGTAGCTTTGCCATTTTTTGGCACTTTAATAAGAGAGAAAGATTCAATTTTTGATGCAATTTCTGATAATTCTTTTGTTTCTTCATCTTCAATATTAGCACCGATTACAGATGCAAAATCAAATAGTTTTCCTGATAAGAATACATGAGTAACATCTTCATTGCTAAGGTAGTCACTATAGTTTCTATCTATAAATCCTTGCCCTATTGATAATTGAGAAGTAAATACAAATGCAATAAGTAATAATAAATTTTTCATTGTTTAAATTTTTAGTTTTTAATAATTACAAAAAAATGAGCGTTTTCTGAATTACAATGAAATGACGTTAGTTAGTTTTGAAATGTTACTAAATCGTTAAAGTTATTATTAATTTATTTTTCTAAATCATGCCACTCGCTTATTTTCTGCGCTTCAAATTTTAATTTACTTTTGATTTATTTGAAAAGAAATAGAATAGTGTTTGATCAAAAACGAACTGTTAAAATCATAGATTATTCTTCATGTTTCATGTTTCAAGACAAGGAGAAGTTGTGTAATATAAAGCACGATGCTCTTAAAATCGATTTTTTTATCACCTAAGAAGCATCCAAAACCACATCTGGCAGCGGGAGCCCGTGCGAAAACGCGGGTGCGGGAGCGGCGTTGCAGCATAGCAATTTTTCGGACTAGATTTTTTTTGTTTTCGTTTTTTTTATCAATGAAAAAAATGAAAATCCGTCTGAAAAGAAATTTCTAAGAAGAATCCAAAAAGGTCCGTCTGACAAGACAAAAAACACTACTTATCCACACTCACCTATCCTTGGTGTTGCACTTCTGCGACCATCAAAAATGCAAGAACAATACTCAGGAGGAATACTTTATTATTTCCTTCTTTAATTGCTACACCATAAATTGAAGACAGCCCTTTTCTCTTCTTTGATATTTTTGCGACCTCACTATTTCCATTAAAAATTGTCAATTCAGAATTAAAGAAATTTCCATTCATTTCATATACTCCATAAGTGCCATCAATATGATATTTATTTGAGAAAGTTTCTTTTACTATGGTTGCAATAATTTGATCATTTTCTAATATATCAATTTTAAAGTTACCTAAATTTAATTTTCTATGCAGCGTAACCAATTCTTGACCTTTAGAATCTTTAATTATCCTTTTTCGAGAAATAAATATACTTGGTTTAATAACAGAATAGACAAAGTTGTCATCTTGATAGATGTTATATCCTGAATTAAACATTCCTTTTGATTCTATTGTAAAAACAGTAAATTCCATGTGCAATTTTTAGTTGTATCAATGCAGTATTATATCGAATAATTTTTCCCTTCTTCACCTATCAACAGGCCATCAAATAACGTTTTTCCTTGAGTTGCAAATATCGACACATCATTATATCTAGAAGAGTAATGACCAGTTATCATACGTGGTATATTTGCAGCTTTTGCAATTTTTATTGCTTGCCCTAATGTAGAGTGCATTCTTTCCTTTGCTAAGTGCTCGAGGTCATCTAAGTATGTGGTCTCATGATATAACAACGAAGAGTTTTCTATATATTTGATAATGCTTGGATCATAAACTGTGTCACTACAATAACAATAAGACTTTGCTTTCTCTTTGGAATATGTCAAACTACTGTATGGTAGTGTTTCATTCTTTCGGTTGATATCAATGCCAAGTTTTGCATTTTTGATTTCGTCAACAGATAACTGATGTTTTGTTATCATTTCTGGAATGATATTAAAAGAAATGTTTACTTCATCAAATCTAAATCCAATAGTAGGCACTCTATGCTGCAGCGGAAACAATGTTACTGCCATATGTTTACCAATCGTAATTTTTGTAGATTGGTCTGCATCATATTCATTGATCGATAAAAGGTATGGCAAATTGACAAATGATGCAGTGAAGACCGCTTTAATAAATGCTTTAATACCAATAGGGCCATGTAGATGCATTTCTTTATTGCGTCCTTGGAGCGCATAGCTTGTTAATAATCCAGGTAATCCATAACAATGGTCACCATGTAAATGACTTATAAAAATATGAGAAATTTTACTTTTTCGAATTTTATGTGCTCCAATTTGAATCTGAGTTCCTTCACCACAATCTATCATTATTAGATTGTCATTATGGTTGAGGATTTGACAAGATGGATGTCTTCCAAAAACTGGAAAAGCC
>JAZGFO010000228.1:0-20526 GCA_036479655.1 Saprospiraceae bacterium | reverse complement strand
AATACCTCATGAGTAGGCGAAGCATCTAACCCTCTTCTTAACAATTCATCAAATTCATCTTCCACCATTACAAAACCTCCACCAAACCCTCCTAAAGTATATGATGGTCTAATAACTAACGGAAATCCAATCTTCTGAGCGGCTTCTTTACCTTCTAAAAAACTATTGGCAATATATGATGGAGCGACTTTTTGTCCTAAACTGATAACATGCTCTCTAAATTTCTCTCTGTTTTCTGCAAGTTCTATTGCTTCTAAATCAACACCAATTAATCTCACATTAAATTCGTCCCAAAGCCCTTGCTTCCCTGCTTCAATAGCAAGATTCAATGCTGTCTGCCCTCCCATTGTAGCAAGAACTGCATCAATCTGTCGTTCTTCCAATATGTCTCTCAAACTGTCGACAGTCAACGGTAAAAGATAAATATAATCCGCTGTCATAGGGTCTGTCATTATCGTTGCAGGATTACTATTGATCAGACTTACTTCTATTCCTTCTTCTGCTAACGATCGAGCTGCTTGTGTGCCAGAATAATCAAACTCACAAGCTTGACCAATAATAATAGGTCCACTTCCTATTATCAATACTGACTTTATGGATTTATCTCTTGGCATGGTACTACTTTTTTATAATTGCGCAAATATAAATTATAAAAAATCTAATATGTTATTCACTGGTATAAAAATTAAAAAAAAATATAATTAAGTAACATAGGATATAATTTCTATTTCAAATCTAATTATTCATAAGCCAAATAAAGTTAAAATAAACAGTTGGTGGCTCTTATTTTATGTGTCATATACAAAAGATTCATATATTTTAAAAATACATAAGCATAATATACATATGTTATGTTTATTATACTATTTTTGTGCCTATAATCCATCTCTAAGATAAACCAACTAACTATCAAAAAGGAATTTTACGCAAATGGCAAATTATTACTATCGGGAGAGTATGCTGTACTTAATGGTGCAAATGCGTTGGTCATACCTACTAAATTAGGACAAAAAATGCTCGTCAAAAGTTCTCGGGGTTCTGACTTGGTATGGGAAAGTATAGATCACGAAGGAAATACATGGTTTAATAGTCACATTTCACTTTATGATTTTTCAGCAGTATCTACTACTGATCAAAGTATAAGTGACAAGCTACAAAAAATTCTAAAAAACATAGTTAGATTAAATTCTGGTTTCCTGTCTAAATGGAATGGTTTCAAAGTAGAAACACATTTAGAATTCCCGAATAATTGGGGATTAGGATCTAGTTCTTCTCTATTTCATTTATTGAGCGAATGGGCTGACATCAATGCTTTAATGTTATATTTTAAAGTAGAAAATGGCTCTGGTGCTGATGTCGCTTGTGCTGGTGCTGGTTTACCAATTGTGTATTATTCAAACGAAGAAGAAGTAAGTTATACACCCGTTACTTTTAATCCTAGTTTTAAGAATAATATATATTTTGTCCATCTTAATGAAAAGCAAGATACAAGTAAAGGTATCAAGACTTTTTTAAAAGTAGTAAAAAAGAGAAAAGAGCTGGTAAGTCTAATTTCAGAAATAACAGATAAGATGGTTGTAGCAAAAGATTTGAATACATTCTCGGAATTAATGGAAAAGCACGAAGAAATTATCTCAAAACATACAGGATTTGAAAAAGTAAAAGATTTAAGATTTTCGGATTTTTGGGGTTCTGTAAAATCTCTTGGTGCTTGGGGAGGCGATTTTGTAATGGTAACATCTGAAAAAAGCATGTCTGAAACAAAAGCATATTTTACCGAAAAAGGTTATTCAACTATTATTCCATTTATAGATATGGTAAAATAATTCTGTATCTTTGTTTCTGTAATTCATTTGTGACAATCAATCAATTTTAATTCTTTGTATGAATACATCGGTAAAAGCTCTCAAGCAATCTGATTCACGCTTTTTTAAACTATTCAAGACTCTTATCACATATACAAAATCAAGTTTTTGCGTACTTTCTTTGTTACTAATCTTGCTCGTATTGCCCAGAATAACTAACGCTCAATATTTTCAACAAAAAATAAAATACAATATCAATGCTTCTCTTGACACCACAACACATAGTATAAAAGGGACATGCAGAATTACTTATACTAATAATGCACCACAGAGTATAGACACAATTTTTATTCATCTATGGGCAAATGCTTTTTCTGAAAAACTTACGGCATATAGTGAACAAGCAATTAAAAATGGTCAATTAGACTTTTATTTTAATGATGAGCGAGATTTAGGAGGATATAATAATCTGAATATTTCTATTGATAGTAAAAGATTAACCTTATATCGCTGGAATAATAATCCAGATGTCGTTTATTTTTTATCTCCTAAAACGATAAAACAAGGTGAAACAGTTAATATACATACACATTACACGTTGCAGTTACCTAAATTCTATAGTAGAATAGGACATAAGAGACATGACGATTATCTAACTTATTGGTATCCAACACCAGCAGTATATGATAATAATGGTTGGCATCCAATGCCTTATTTAGGAGCTGGCGAGACCTACAATGAAATAGCTGACTTTAATATTGAAATCGACATACCATATAAAAATGTAATAGCATCTACTATACCAACAAAAATTGAAGATAACAAGTACACTTATAGTGCACAAAACAGAATAGATTTTGCATTAATTTCCAGTAAAAATAAGGAAGTAACCAATTTTGAATTATCAACAGATTTGACATCATCCTTAAAATTAAAAGTGATGTCGAAATCATCTGAAAGAGCACAATCTATAAAAAAGTATATCGAAAGCGCATTGCCATTTTTTGAAAACTGGATTGGTCCTTTTCCGTACAATTCTTTATCAATAATAGATAAAGGTATAAAATCAAAGAATGGAATGGAATATCCAGGATTGATAACTGTAGGTGGTGTTGATGGAAAAGCAAGTAATTTAGAATTTTATGTGATCCATGAATTGTTACACCAATGGTTTTACAGCAGTCTTGCTTTTGATCAACGATCATTTGCATGGCTTGATGAAGGATTGACAACTTACTATCAACAAAGATACTATCAAGAAAGATACGGGGTTGATCACTATAGTAACAAAGGAAAACGATTTTTAACTGATAATCATGCGCCAATATTACAAACAATAGCTAAAGGACAAGCTAAAAGATGTTTTCATCAATCATTGTCAGTACCTATAGATAGTCTTGACATAATCAATTATGGGTTAAATGCATATGAAATACCTGCAAGATTGTATGCTTACTTAGCAGACTATTTGGATCAAAAAGTATTTGATAAAGCAATGCAAACGTTTTATATTAAATGGAAAACAAAACATCCAAGTCCAAAAATTTTCAAACAGCATTTAGAAAAAGAAACTTCAAAAGACCTTTCTTGGTTGTTTGATGGTATGATAAATCATTCTTGGGCTTATGATTATAAAATAAAAAATTTAGAAAACAACAAATTATACATTGAGCATATATCTGGTGCTAGCCCACCCTACAAAATATCTATATCTAATGATCAAAACGACTATAATTCCCTGTGGATAGAGGGACATAAAGACGTAAAGATTATCGATCTTCCAGATGGTGATTGGAGTTCGATTATTATTGATAAAGATCTAAAATCTATGGATATTAATAGCTCTAATAATTATTACAACACAAGTCGTCCTTATAAAATAATAACTGGTATTAAGGTAGATGATGCACGATATAAATCTTTATATTTATTGCCTTTTCTTTCTTATAATACATCTGATGGAGGTCAAATTGGGGGTGTACTGTTCAATTCTACGTTCCCAGAAAAAAAACTGAGTTGGCTAATTAATCCATCATATGGTATTGGCAGTAAAAAAATAATAGGTGAATTCTGGATCAATTATAACCAATATTTGAAAACATCTGTATTTAGAAAATTAGACTATCATTTAAATTTAAAATCTTATAGCTACAGAAATAGTGAATCTCTCTCAAAAGGTCTTCGATATACAAGACTTAGTCCAGAGATAACCTTTCATATAAAACATAAACCCACTTCAGCATCGAGTAGCAAGCTATACGCTAAAACAATTATCCTCAATGAAGAACGATTTGTATTTGAAGGTGAAGAAGTCTATATAAAAAACTGTACGAACAATATTTTTAGATTAGGTTATAACTATCAAAACAATTGGGCTTTAGGCCCTTCCAATCTACTAGCAAATATAGAATACTATCCTTATAAAAATGTTCTTTTGGAAAAACATAACTATATCAAACTTACACTCGATTATAATAAATCCTTTATGTATTCTCCGAAAAAATCATTAAATTTTAGATTTTGGGGAGGATATTTCATTACCAATACTCAAAGAGAGTCATCCAATTTTGATGGTAGTATAACTAAAGGATCTTTTGCCTTAATTCATCAAGGGTTTAACGACTATGCCTACGATGAATACTATATTAATAGAGCCAATCAAAATTCAAAATTTGCTAATCAAATCAGTCAATTAGGAGGTGGTTTCAAAACTCCGATGGGTAGTCAATATAAAATTGGACAATCTAATGATCTTGCATATGCGCTAAATATAACAGGTGATTTTCCGATAAAACTACCCAAACTATTACCTATAAAATTTTTCTTAGACTTTGGATACTACTCGTCAAAAGGTACTTCTTCGGAACAACTAATAGGTAAAAACATCTACTCTGGTGGTGTATTACTTTCTTATGGAAAAGGATTATTTACTATTCATTTACCATTATTCAATAGTGATAATATTTCTGAAATTTACAAGACTGAAGGAACGACAACACTTAACAAAGTAAGTTTTAAGATTAATTTAATGAAATTCAATCCTTGGAAAATGTTAAGTGATAATAAAAGATTCATTAACTAACAGTTAATAAGATTTATCGCAGCACTAATTAATACTATACAATGGAAAATTTTTCATATAATCATTAACTTCAGATTTTACTTTTTTAATTAATGCTTCATTTGTATTATCTTGGAGTATACTATCAATCCACTCTACTACTTTAATACAATCTTTCTCTACAAAGCCTCTACTTGTAATGGCAGCTGTCCCAATTCTTATTCCAGATGTTACAAATGGAGAACGAGTATCAAAAGGTACCATATTTTTGTTGATAGTTATATCTGCTTTTACTAATGCATTTTCTGCATCTCTTCCAGTTACTTCACCTTTATTTCGTAGGTCAATCAGCATTAAATGATTATCAGTACCACCAGATATTATTGCATATCCTTTTTTTGTAAAAGAATCTGCCATGGCACTTGCATTTTTTATAACTTGTCCACAGTAAGATTTATACTCAGGAGTCAATGCTTCACCAAAAGCAACAGCTTTTGCAGCTATAACATGTTCAAGTGGGCCACCTTGCATACCAGGAAAAACACCACTATTTAATATAGAAGACATCATTATAGGATTACCCTTTTTTGTTTTTCTTCCCCATGGATTCTCAAAGTTTTTACCCATCATAATTATTCCACCTCTAGGGCCTTTCAATGTTTTATGAGTTGTAGAAGTAACTATGTGGCAATGCTCCATTGGATTATTAAGATAACCTGTAGCTATTAGACCAGCAGGATGCGCAATATCAGCTAATAACAATGCTCCCACCTCATCAGCAATAGATCTAAATCGCTTATAATTCCAATCTCTACTATATGCAGACGCCCCACAAACGATCAATTTAGGTTTAACTTCTAATGCTTTTGAAGCAACTTTGTCCATATCTATCAGCCCAGAATTTTCTTCAACTCCGTAAAAATGAGCTTTATACATCTTACCTGAAAAATTGACTGGAGAACCATGCGACAAATGACCGCCATGAGACAAATCAAAACCCAAAATAGGATCACCAGCATTTAGCACAGCTAAAAATACAGCAGCATTTGCTTGAGCTCCTGAGTGCGGTTGAACATTAGCATATTCAGCGCCAAAAAGTTGTTTTAGTCTATTAATAGCTAAAGTTTCAATCTCATCGACAACTTCACAACCACCATAATATCTTTTCCCCGGATAACCTTCTGCATATTTGTTTGTAAGACAAGATCCCATAGCATCAATAACTGCTTGGCTTGTAAAATTTTCAGAGGCAATCAATTCAATACCTGATCGTTGTCTTTCTAATTCCTTTTGTATTAAAGAAGATACTGTTTTGTCCATTTTACTTTGATTGTGATAATACAAATAATATAAGTCACAAAAATAGAATTGTTTTATAAAACAGTACTGAAAATTAAATATTAATTGAATTAATTTCTCTATCACATATAAATTCCTTTTTCAAATAAACTATCTTATCCCTTTCATCATTTTTACAATAATTGGGGACACCAATATTGCGAGCAGTCCGATAAAGATTGTAATAACTCCAAAACTAGCAAAAACCGAAACATAAGAGTACAATTGTTGGGTTACTACATTTTCTTGACAATTATAAGCTGTCAAACCAGTAACAAATTCAGTTATGTCCCCAAATTCTCCAATACTAAACGGAGCTACATCACCTTCTGAGACGGTGGTCAGCTTTGCAATTTTTCCAGCAAAATAATGACCATAAAAAGAAGATGTAAAAAAAACACCCATAATAAATGCTAAGTATTTAGTCGGCGACAATTCTGTCATCTTTGACAATCCAATTGGTGATATAAATAACTCTCCAACAGTCACAATAAAATAGCCTAACAATAAGTACCACATAGGTGTTTGTCCCATCATATCTACTGAATTAGCTGAAGATGCAAATACAACAAAACCCAATCCAAGCAATAATAATCCAATTCCAGACTTTACAGCAGAGCTCGGATTCTTACCCATTCTTGTGAGATATGACCATAACCATGAAAAAGGTAGAGCAAGTAGAATTATATAACCAGAATTTATGCTATTCGTTTGAGCAGCATTCATACCAATCAAATTTACATTTCTGTCCGCAAATAATGTTAATGAACTACCCGCTTGTTCAAAAACAGCCCAAAACAAAGACATCAAAACAGTAAAATATACCGTAACCAAAAGTCGACTTTTGGCAGTTCTATCTACAGATCTATAGATATGACTGATAGCAACAATTATTGCAAGTGATGTAATCCAAACAATAAAATGTTCGAATTCATTATACTTAACAATCAGAGCAAATAATGGTACAGATATAATAGTACTAAGGTAAATTAAATTGCCTCTATCTAATCCATATACTTTTAAATCATATAATGTTTTATTAGGTACGATTCCGACTTCTCCAAATACATTAGACTGTACTCCACGATAGAAAAAATATAAACCTACCAACATTCCAATCCCAGCTAACATAAAACCATAATGCCAACCATAAATCTCAGCTAACCATGCACATAATAATGGAGCAACCGCACCTCCAATATTTATTCCCATATAAAATATAGTAAATCCAGAATCTCTTCTTATATCCTCTTTATCATATAGCTGTCCAACAAACGTAGATATATTAGGTTTAAAAAAACCATTGCCTACAATAATAAGTGCTAGTGATCCGAAAAAAAATAGAGGAGTTTCTATTGTTAAAAAGAAATGACCAAAAGCCATTAATAGCCCTCCAAAGAAGATTGATTTACGATAGCCTAAATAATTATCTGCCAAAACACCTCCAATTAGAGGAGTGAAATATACTAATGACATATAAGCAGCAAATATTCCAAACGACATTTCATCATTGTACAATAGTTGTTTTGTCATATATAATACGAGCAATGCTCTCATCCCATAAAATGAAAAGCGTTCCCATAGTTCAGCAAAAAATAAATAAAATAATCCTCGAGGATGCCCAAATAAATCATTAGACTTAGATACTAAATTCATAATTGATTTTTAAATAATAAATAAAAATCAAATATGGTTAGACTTGCATATCTACTTAGACCATGTAACAAGAATATACAAAAAATACTTAGCAGTTAATATATTACAACCAGTATCAAACAGTTACAATAGTTCTATATGCCTGATTATCCGAAGATTGTAAGAACTCCTGTAAAAGTCGATCTTCAATAACAATATGTTCAGGTAATATTCTCAATCTATACATACCATTACCAACAAAAGTAAATAAGTCTTTTCTATCTAAAGATTGATCTTCACTTTGATCCAAAATAGAATTAGTATTCTCAATAATTCTTGATAGATATGTTTGATTTTTTATTTCGCCACCTGAGCCAACTTGCATACATTGAAAATCTCCACTTCCATATTTTCTTCTGATAGCAAATTTCAATAAATTTTTAAACTGAGTCGTCTTAGAACCAAAATCAATAGTAGCATTTTTAATATTCTTAGAAGGTATGTTTAATTTTAATAAAGACCAATCATCAAAAACTATTTGTATTTCATTAATTTTTGGTGTACTAGACAGCTCAATAACCCACGAAGTAGCCAAGAGTAAAAACAATGAAATCAGAGATGACTTGGCAATAATCTTAATCAAATTATTATAAAACTCATCTTCTAATAAGACAAACATTTCTGGTAATTGAGAACCAAACAATAAAGCAATTATAATAACTGCTATAACAGCTACCGTCTTTAGACCACGATAGAAAAAGGTCTTATAAAATGAAATAGCTAATAAATAACTCAAAAAACCTGACAATAACAAATCAGGTAAAGCAGAGAAGTTTAATATTAATGATTCATCTCCAATTGGTACAAAATTTGATATTAACAATGTCAATAGGGTTACAGTAATAATAATCCCCAATATTATCCTTACATTCTTTTCATTTTTATAAATAAAGGATGGTGCATAATAAAAGTAAGACATTGCAAAAAGTAAAAACATATTATTTGTAATAGATAAAAGATTCTCTCCTATCTGATAGAGTAAGTCATCAGTAAATACAAACCTATAACCGAGGAAAGCCCATAGACCTGCTATCACCCAAACAAATAATGAAAAGCTCAAAAAAAGCAAGCCTTTATCTACCCTTTTGAAACTATCCCCTTCCTCAAGAATATGTCTATAATGCTTTCTGATATTAAAATAAATAGCCAATAGTAAAATAGCTCCAACTAATGAAATGAAAATATGAGCAAAATTATGAAACTGAGTTACTTCTGTCATTTTATTTTTTATCAATTATAAGACCTAAGTTAACACTAATCAATTTAAATACTGCACAACCAATGAAACAAACTAAATGAGAGACTATAAGATGAAATAAAAAAGCACCTCAATTTTAAAATTGAAGTGCTTTATTTTTTAGTGCCTAATGGCCATCTTATTCTTCTTCAGCAGAAGCTTTATTAGCTTTCACTGGAGCTTTATAATTTGTATCTGGAATTACATTTACAAATGTTCTTCCAAGTCTCTTCTTTTGAAACTGAATTGTCCCTGGAACCAAAGCATGTAAAGTATGATCTTTACCCATACCAACATTATTACCAGGATGAAATTTAGTGCCTCTTTGTCTTACGATGATGTTACCAGGAATAGCGTATTGCCCTCCAAATAATTTTACACCTAAGTATTTAGGATTACTATCTCTTCCATTATCCGTACTACCTACTCCTTTCTTGTGAGCCATAATATTTTATATTTAATGTGTTATTTAATATAACTCTACAATTATGCAGAGATAGAATCAATTTTAATTTTTGTAAAGCATTGTCTATGACCATTCTTCACTCTGTAACCTTTTCTTCTTTTCTTCTTAAAAACGATAACTTTATCACCTTTTTGATGAGCTAATATTGTAGCACTAACTTTGGCACCACTGATAACCGGCGTACCTAGAGTTGTAGAACTATTATTTTCAATCAATAATACTTGATCAAAACTAATGCTATCTCCTTCTGCGGCTTCTAACTGGTGGACGAAAATCTCTTGACCCTCTGTCACTTTCATTTGCTGACCAGCTATTGTTACGATTGCAAACATGTTAATTAATTTTATTTATTTTCCGAAACGGAGTGCAAAGATACTATATTTTATCAAACTAACAATAGTTATAGGTGATAATATTATCTCATCTAATTTGCTAACTATCATTATAGATACGAACTCTGATGTTACAGGATAAACTATTATTGTCAATAATTAAAAAAAATAGGGATATGAATTTCTTCATACCCCTATTATATTTATTTCTAAAATTACTGATTATTAATAACCAGAATTTTTATTACCACTATAAGTAGATCCACCAGTTGATCTTGTACTTCTGTTACCTTTACCAGCAGAAGGACCATTTGGTCTTCCCATGTCATGATCTCCACCATCACATACTCTAAATTCAACTCTTCTGTTCATGTAGTGTTGAGACTCACCTCCAGCAACTCTACTCAAAGGAGAATCTTCTCCTCCATACATTAAGTTAAATCTACTTCTGTCGATACCATAGTTAGTAACTAAGTAATCAACAGCTGCTTGCGCTCTATTGTAAGATAATACTCTATTATAATCATTACTATTTCTTGCATCTGTATGACCAACAACTGAAACACATGTACTAGGACACATTTTCAATACATTAGCAACATGGTGCATTTGACCATAAAATTCTGGCTTGATATTATATCTATCCAAATCAAAATGAATCATTGGTAAGAACCATTTTCCACAATCCATAGTATTAGTAACTACTGTTGGTCTATTAGCTATAGAATTAACTGTGCTCATAATAGCACCTGTTTTATTATCAACTATTGCATTTACATCAGCTTCAGTAATGTAAGGAAGTACAGCTACACCAACTCCATCAACATCAAATCCAGGAGGTGAGTAAGGCTCTTCATCTTTACAATCAGCAAATCCGTCACCATCACTATCAAGTGTTACACCTCTTGTATCCACAGGACAACCTGCAGGAGTATCTAATTCCTGATCCAACATATCAATTATACCATCACCATCTTCGTCAGTAAGATCCAATTGAGGTCTTCTTTTTAAGTCAGCAATATCATTCATTGTCGCATCCATAGGATTTAACCAGTATAAAGGCTCAGATACTTTATCAAAGTTACCTAAGTTAAATGCTAACCTTAAATTAGTATAGTGCATCAAATCAACATTATTAGTTTCATCTAAAGCTGTTCTGAATTTAATACCATCTAAATAATCATTATCAGTAGCCATAATTTGGTGTTCAATACCAATATTAAACCTTCTGCTAATTCTTCTAGATACACCCATTGATCCAGTCCATACAACATGAATATTAGTATCATCTCCTATTCTAAAGATACCTTGCTTTTTAAATCCATCAGTTTCATATACACCATCATAGATATTATTTAATGCAGCTTTAATATCAGTTCTACCAGCTTTAGTATCAAATTTAGCAGCAGTAAAGTTTGCTAAATCTCTTAATGCACCATTTCCATATGCGGCACCATTACCGTCTAACAAATCAAGTTTAACATTACTATTGTCCAAACCTACTCCTATTGTCATATACCAGTTCCATTTGTTTCTATTTTTGTGAAACAATAAGTTACCAATATTCACAACACCTTGTAGAGCTGCATACATATAAGTAGTTTTATGAGATGGAAACCAACCTTGACTTCCATTATATTTTTCGTAATCATTTACGAAATCAGGATCTCCTGGTCTACCCCATTCAACTAGACCTCCACCTTGACTAATAACATTACCACTTCCATTAGAAGTAGCTCTATCAGAACCCCAAGGTTGAGGATCCAAACCTGTAGCTTGACCATAAAATAAATCACCTCTTATAGAGAATACATAATGTATAGCTTTTCTTAAGTGTAATCCAACACCAAATCCTCCAGGAACTGTTCTATCAACATCACCGTCAATAAAGAAATGTCCAGCGTGCACTCCTAATTCCCAAGCACTTTTTGGCTTAGCTGAATAATTAGTTTCTCCCATTTTCCACATTTTGTTGTGTTCTGGGTTTTTTGTCATTTCGTCCGATAATCCGGTTTTATCAAAAGCATCTTCTTGGGCTTGTAATCCGCAAAATGCAAATGTCATCATAAAGGCGAGTAGGTAAATCCTCTTTGTCATAGGTTTAATTTTTAGCTTAAAATTTAATTTTTGTTTTGAATTATAAACAACTTGGAATATATCCAAATACTTTATTTAAGATGTAAAAGTAAATAAACATTTTGTTTTATTGTAAACAATTCAAAAATTTAACTAAATTATTTTTTGCAAATATCAAGCCGAAAATAATTTTACCTTAAAAACAACTATAATTTAAAAGATAACTACATGTAACACAATATTTTTTATATTTGCATTAAATATAATATGTCTATATGTTAAATAATTGGTTAAGCCCCGTTTCAAGTGATACTTTATCTACTTATTTCGATTCTTCGTATGAAAAAATCAATAACTTCCCTAATCTGCGTGATATAAGAGTAGTGTTTTTTTCAAAACAAGAAAAAAGCGTGAATTCTGTCAGAAATGCACTTTCAAAGCTATATAACAACTTTAGTGTCCCAATAATTGATATAGGAAACTTAAATAAAGAGAATCCCTCATTTATTTACCAAGTAATCTCTGAATTACAAGATGGGAACATTCTCCCCATCCTTGTAGATGTCTCAAAACAAGACTTTATAGAATTAGCAAAAGCAATGGTTGCTGAAGAAAAACTAAAAAAAGCAACATTTGTTTCTAACTGTATTAGTCCATTGTCTAATAATTACAGTACTAATAACATTGGATATCAACGCCATTTTAACCCTGCTCACTTACTTCAAGATGTATTAAACTCTGATAGCGCTGGGCTAAGCTTAGGTGAACTTAGATCCAAGCAGCATGTAGTTGAACCAATATTAAGAGAAACAAATTATTTGCATTTCGACATCTCTGCTATCAGAAAATCTGAATGTCCTAGCATATCCAACTCACTGCCAACTGGATTGTATACTGAAGAAGCTTGCCAGATTATGAGATATGCGGGTGAAGGATCAAGACTTAAATTAGTAACTTTTGATACTCATAATTTAGATGCTAACAATGAAATAGAATCAATGATTGTAGCAGAATTAATTTGGTATTTGCAAGAAGGGTTAGATCTTAATATCCAACAACATCCATCTATAACAACTAATTTTAAGGAATATATAATAGAGTTAAACGAATTAAATCATTCATTAAAGTTTTTCCAAAGTACTTCTAATGGAAAATGGTGGTTAAAAACGGAAAACAGTAGTAATATATATACAGCTTGTTCGTTTGAAGAATATCAAGCGACAATAAACAATGAATTACCAGCTCGACTTCTTAAATTAATATAAACTTCACAAATATAAAGACTTTCTCTCAATTCTGGTAAACCGTTAATGGACATTCTTAATGGTTTTGATCTTATAAATAAGGTACTAATTTTTCAAGGGTTGCACCTCTTGATCCTTTTAAAAGAACTGTTGAACCCACAATTATTTTTTCAGAAAAGAATGTATCAATACATTCAGTTACGTCTGTAAAACAATCAAATTTTTGGGGAACTGTGATATTTATAAATTCCGATCCAACCAAAATTACTTGGGTCCAATCCCATTTTTGAATATATTGGATAATCTCAGCATGTTCACTTTTAGATGATTCACCTAATTCTAACATATGACCTAAAATCAGCACTTTGTCTCCAGAAGTTAAAGAATTAGCAACATTCAATATACTTGCTT
The DNA here is from genome assembly GCA_036479655.1 of Saprospiraceae bacterium. GTDB lineage: Bacteria > Bacteroidota > Bacteroidia > Chitinophagales > Saprospiraceae > CAJXUU01. Next base: position 6,861 of record JAZGFO010000228.1, on the reverse strand, counting down.
TCATACTAGATGGATTGGCATTGTAAGCATCAAGTATAAGGGTGTTTTTATCTGTTATTTTTATCTGAGATCGATTATTTTGAGGGTTGTAATTTTCAATGCCACTTTTTATTTGACTAATGGTAAGATCAAAGTATTCTCCTATTTTTATAGCCGTCATTATATTAAAGGCGTTAAATCTCCCGCTTAATTGACTTGTAAATCTTATTTCTTTATAATTGAAACTAAGAGTTGGGAAACTGTCAAAAACATCAATATCATCGATAGAATAAGGGATATTATCAGTAGAGTTAGGCAACGAATTGATTAGTCTTTCTTCATTTAGATTATAAAAAATTTTCCCCTTTGTACTTTCTAAATATTTATATAATTCTGTTTTTGCCTTGAGTACTCCTTCAATATTGATAAATCCTTCTAAATGGGCTTTCCCAATATTAGTAATAATACCAATATCCGGCATAGCAATTCTGGACAAAAATTCAATTTCTAATGGTTTATTGGCACCCATTTCAATAATTGCAATTTCATGGTTTTTATCAATTCGTAGAATACTGAGGGGAACACCGAGATGATTATTAAGATTGCCAATAGTGGCTAATACATTAAACTTTTCTGACAACACACTATATATTAGTTCTTTTGTTGTTGTCTTTCCATTTGACCCCGTCAATCCTATGACAGGAATCCTAACAAACATTCTATGGTAACGTGCCAAATCTTGTAATGCCTTTTCTACATCACTAACCAATATAGTAAAACCAAAATAGGAATACGACTCATCGTCTATAACCGCATATTTGGCGCCATTTTTTTTGGCATTTATTATATATTTATGTCCATCAAAATTAGGACCTTTTAAAGCAAAAAAAAGTTGATCATTTTTAATCGATCTTGAATCAATTGAGACTCCATTTGTTTCCTCAAACTTTTTATATAAATAATTAATTGAATTATTTTTCATGTTGCTAATATAAAAAAAGCCCTTGCTATATGAGCAAAGGCTTTTGTTTTCTTTGTAATAAAGATATAAACTATTTATATCTTCTTTTTTGTTTCTTTCCAGCTTCTTTAAATCTGTTTCCACCAGTATCTTCATTACCTGCTGCACCTCCTACTCTTATCATTGCACATCTAAATCCTAAAGACCTATCTGATTTACTTTCTTGTTTAAATCTTCTTGTACCCGGTGACAACCAATACAATCTATCAGACCAAGATCCTCCTTTGATTACTCTTGACTCGTCATTTATTAAAGTAGTCTTACCATAACCATAAGCAATTGCTTCATCTTCATCATCATTATACTCTTTTACATTTCCTTTTTTATAGTTTTCTCTATCTTCAGCTTCTTCGTCTTCAACATCTCTATATCTTATCATACCAAGACTATCTTTTTCAACTATTTTTCCATCTTCATCAATTACTCTTGCTTTAAATACATTTCCTCTATAAGGATTCAAATCATGTTCCTCCGAATCAATTAATGATGTTGAAGTCATCGGTCTATATACATCAGCAGTCCATTCGTTGACATTTCCAGCCATATTGAATAACCCAAAGTCATTAGGTAAATAAGCCCTTACTGGTCCTGGAGTAGATGCATTATCATTCAATGCTCCAGCCATACCCATATAATCTCCTCTACCTCTTTTGAAGTTGGCAAGAATTTTACCCTGAGTACCATTTCTATCTTTGTAACGAGCTGTATTACCATCCCAAGGAAAAAACCTTCTATTTGTAATCAACTCATCTTTTGAAGAAGATTGGTTTCCTTTAAGTGCCAATGCTGCATATTCCCATTCTGCCTCAGTAGGCAACCTGTACTCTGGCAACATTATACCATCTTCAAACTTCACAGGACGCTCTCCTCCTTTAACTAAATCTGGTAAATTTTTCTTGATATTACCTTGATATTGCCCTTTTAAGTATGCTTCTGAATCAAATACATCCGAATCTTTTCCATCAGGACTAAGATTCAAAATTCCTCTTTCGACAAGAATCATCTCATTTACTCTATTCGACCTCCACTTAGCGAAATCATTTGCTTGTTTCCAATTTACTCCCACTACTGGATAATCATCATATGATGGGTGTCTAAAATAAGTCTGCACTAACGGCTCATTATAAGACAACTCTTCTCTCCATACTAAAGTATCTGGCAATGCACCAATAAATACTTCAGGATAAGAAATGTATGTATTTTTTATCCAATGCAAATATTCTTTATAAGCAATATTTGAAACTTCTGTTTCATCCATATAAAAAGAAGATACAGTAACTCTTCTCGGAATACTATTCCATTCATAAGTTACATCTTGTCCCGTTAGCCCCATACTAAACGTTCCTCCTTCTACTAATACTAAATTAGGTCCAGCCACTTGGCCTTCATAATCTAATTTTTCGAATCCACCCCATTCTTGGTCGTTGTACTTCCATCCAGTACTGTCTGATCGCTCACCACCTTTGCTACATGATCCCATTATCATTGTCGTAGTAATAGCGATTGCTAATAATTTTAAATAACTCTTCATTGTTAATCTGATTTTTTCAATTAAGCTGACAAATATATATAAATTTTCTTTTTGTACAAATCTTGTGAGTACTAATACATAAATTATACCATAAAAACTACCTAAATAGCATCAAACAGTCATTATAGTCAATTCCTTTTGGTAATAATCTATCAAAATTAAGGACAATTCCAATTTCATGAGCACCTCCACTTCCAATTGAAAGTCCAGAAACTGTGTAATCAAAACTATACCCAATTTTAAAAAATCCTGTCTTTACTCCTACCGAAGCTATTATTGCATCTCCGGTAATTCCTGAATGCCTATACCACGCACCTCCAAAAACTTGAAATACATTGACATATGCCCCAACATTCAATTGCCAAAAATTTTGTTGTTTTACAAATAGAATATTCGGAGATATAAACGCACCATCATCAAAATTATTGCTTCCATCTATACTTAATTGTGCTCCACCATGTATAGTCCAGCGCATTGGCAACTGTCCTGTCTCTCCTGTGAGGTCATCAATAAAATCTATATTCGGTGTATTCATATGTTTAAATGACATTCCTCCATAAAATATTGGCGTATATATCAAAAAACCAGATGAAACATCAAAATAAGATCGTGATGGTGAATTAGACAACTGTTCGCTTGTAGGATAACTTATCCCTCCTGGTGAAGTATCACCATATTGAGGATCTAAATTATCTAAAAACACTAACTTAGAATGATCCAATCTTGATTGCCCATATCCAGCTTCTATTCCACCTTTTATATAGCTATCTCTATTTAATTTTATTCTATAAGAATAGATTCCAGTAATTTTAGTAGTTTTAATTGCCCCTTCTCCAGCATTATCAGTTGTTATTGCTAATCCAAGACCTGAAGATTTATTCCAGCGTTGGTCATAAGTTACAGAGTAAGTACTATATGCATTAGGTATAGCTGGCCATTGGTTACGATAATTAATGGTTACAAGCGCACCTTTAGTGTTTCCAGCAAAAGCAGGGTTGATTAATGTTGGAGCATTATAAAATTGAGAATATATAGGATCTTGCGCCGTAATTTCACTTACAACACTCAATAAAAAAACTGCAAATAATATATAAGATATATGCTTCAAAAAATATATTTTAGACTAAAATTCAATTATGGCTCAAAACTATAAATAATTATCATTATTGTAAGCATTCATATTAAAATCAATTAATATAGTTGTTATTTAGCAAAAACTAACGATATAAAACACTAACCTCGTATGTTGAAACTATAAATTATTTATATTTGAATACTAAAAGACAATTTGTAGTTTTTTCTAGCAATAGACAAAACATATAATCGTTACTAAAGTTATAAAAACTTATCTTTATATTCGTTTTAGCAGAAAAACTCAATTGTAATACAACCAAATCATGAAAAAATTAATTTATTCATTTTTAGTCCTTTTTTATTTCGTAACCGTTGGTACAAGTCAAAAAACATACGATTTTAGCTTTGATATAGCATGGGAGCGAAATAAAATAACATTCGAAGATGCGTTCATAGATTACAAGACACCTCAAGTACCATATTATACATATAGTTTTCCTGTACCAACCAATGGAAGTCTAAAAATTAGAATTAAGCCTATTAGTACATCGCCAGTACTTATAACTGATAATGCAAGTCTTGAGTTGATTTCTGAAAAATATGTAACAACTTATGAAGTTACTCAATCTCGAGAATTGCACATTGCCAATATCTCTATATTACCAATAAGAAAAACTAAACAAGGGTATGAAAAAATAGAAGCATTTGATCTTAATGTCGAATTCATACCTTCAGCTGAACAAAAATATAGAGGTAGTCGAAATGTAACCTCATCAGTTCTTGAAGAAGGAGATGTTTATAAATTTTCTATTTCCTCAGATGGTGCTCACAAAATAGATGGTAAACTACTTAAAGATAAATTTGATATAACATTAGGGTTTGCTAGTGGTGCCTTACAATTATTTGGCAATCCAGGCGGTCGATTACCAAGGACAATAAGCGAAAATCGTGCAGATGATCTATTAGAGATGCCAATTAAAATATTTGATGGAGGAGATGGGAAATTTGACGAACAAGATTATTTTTTATTCTATGCAGAAGGTGCTGACGAATGGACTTATAATAATAATACCAAACTTTATAACCATATAAAAAACATCTTCTCAAAGACCAATTTTGTGTTTTTAAAAACCAATGGAACCAGTGGAAAACGAATTGTCGAAAAACAATCAGAAAGTACTGCAACTTATAAAAGTTCAGAATTTGATTATTTACAAGTGTATGAAAATGACAAAACAAATTTGTTAGGTACATTTGTTAGTACTGAAGGTTCTGGAAAAGATTGGTATGGTGATTACTTTGGCATTGATGTTAAAAAAGACTTTACTGATAAATTCGATATTTCTGGTATTGCACAAGAAACAACAGGACACCTATCAATGAAGATGGCCATTAGGAGTGACGATGGTTCTTCGATAACGGTAAAAGTTGATGAGCAAGAATTGAAAAGGAGTGTAGGAGCTGTTGTGCTAAATGATATTGAGGCAAAATATGCACATATTGCAAATATCTCAGAATATATTTCGGTTACAAACAATTCAAAGATTGAAATTGAGTATATTAAGAAAGATACAAAAGATGAAGCATGGTTGGACTATATAAAATTAGAATATAGAAAGCAAATAAAAAGTAATATTGAACAACAAATTATACAAGATAAACAATCATTGTTATACGATAAAGCTTCATTCACAATCCCAAACAACATACAAATATGGGATATAAATGAACTAGATGAAATATCAATCATTAAAGCTACAAACGGTCAATTTTCTTATGATGTAGATAGTACTTTAAAGTCATTCCTCCTTATAAACAATGAAGTATATTTTATCCCCGAACCAATTCAAAAAATAAGCAATCAGAATGTACACGGAATAGAAAAAGCAGATTTGGTAATTGTCTATCATCCATTGTTTCAAGAAGCAGCAAAAAGATTGCAAGATCACAGAATTAAACACAGTGGTTATGAAGTAGAGATTGTTGATGTAAAAGAAATATATAATGAATTTTCTTCGGGCAGACTTGACCCTTCAGCAATTAGAGACTTCGCAAAAATGCTTTACGAAAGAGATCCAAAATTTAAATATTTACTATTATTAGGTGATGGTTCATATGACTATCGAAACATATCTCCTAATCTACCTGACAACAACTATATCCCAGTATATGAAACAGATGAATCACTAGATCCAATAAGAGGATACCCAACAGATGATTTTTATGCATTATTAGGAGATTCCGAAGGTGGAAATCTCAATGGAGGTCTTGAATTAGCAGTTGGTAGAATACCTATTACTGACCCAGATGGTGCCAATGACATTATTGACAAAATAATAAAATATGATTTGGGTGGACAAGCATTAGGTGACTGGAGGACAAAAATTGCTTTTGCTGCTGATGATGGTAATACTAATCGACATTTTCAGCAAATAGATGGGATAGCTGAAAACTCTGAAATAAATGATCCGTTATATACACATACAAAAGTGTATTTTGATAGTTATGTCCAAGAATCTACACCAGGTGGAGATAGATTTCCAGGAGCGTCAGATGCAATAAATAATACGATCCAAAAAGGTGCGCTTTTAATAAGCTATATGGGACACGGAGGACCAAAAGGATGGGCGCAAGAGCGTGTATTAAAACTAACAGACATTGATACTTGGACAAATGATAGACAATTCCCTCTTTTGATCACAGCAACATGTTCCTTTACAGGATATGATGACCCAGCAATAGTAAGTGCAGGCGAACATGCTATACGCAAAAAAAATGGTGGTGTAATAGCTCTACTAACTACTGTGCGAGCTGTGTATTCTAATCAAAACGAAAGATTGACCAAAGCTGTTTTTAGTACTATATTTAAAAAGAACAATGGACTTGCAAACACATTTGGTGACATTATGCTCAATGCAAAAAATGCAAACACATCGTCTGGAAATGTAAGTAATGACAGGAAATTTGCACTGATTGGTGACCCTTCTCAGAGAATGGCACTACCGCAGTACAATATAGCAACTACCTCTATTAATGGAATCTCTGTAGAGAGCAATGAAATAGATACACTTAATGCACTTGAAGAAGTAATTATAAAAGGAGAAGTAAGAAACTATAATGACATTAAAGTTGAAAGCTTCAATGGAAAACTTTTGGTAACAGTCTATGACAAAGAGAGTACATTAGAGACTTTGGGCAATGACAATGATAGTTTTAAAGAAGAATTTGAAGTATATAGAAATATTCTTTTTAAGGG
>JAZGFO010000227.1:0-3616 GCA_036479655.1 Saprospiraceae bacterium | reverse complement strand
ATTCCGCAATTAGGGTTTGGAAGTGCTGGTACTGACGGAGTCTATTTATTGGATAAGTTGGACGGTTTACAGAGAGAATTAGGATTTCATGAGTATACATCCGGGAGTAAGTCAATGATTGATATTTTTGCAATTACTGTAGCTTTAATGGTAGGTACAGCAGGTTTGCCGCATGTTATCGTAAGGTTTTTTACAGTGCCTAAAGTTGCTGATGCACGAAAATCTGCTGGATGGGCTTTATTGTTTATTGCTATATTATATACAACAGTACCTGCAGTAGCAATTTTTGCAAGAGTAAACCTTATAGAAACAGTCAGTAATAAGGAATACTCAGAAATGCCAGAATGGTTTGGCAATTGGGAAAAAACGGGTCTGCTTAATTTTGAGGATAAGAATGGAGATGGAATAATACAATATGTCGGCGAAAAATCTAAAAATGAATTGACTATTGATCGAGATATTATGGTTCTTGCAAATCCTGAAATTGCAAAATTACCTAATTGGGTTATTGCATTAGTAGGAGCAGGAGGTTTGGCGGCCGCCTTATCAACAGCTGCAGGATTACTGCTAGTTATTGCAGCAGCAGTATCTCATGATTTAATTAAAAAGATAATAAATCCGAAAATTTCAGAAAAGAATGAATTGTTGGCAGCAAGATTAAGTGCTGCTGTCGCTGTTGTTGTTGCTGGGTATTTTGGTATTAACCCTCCAGGCTTTGTCGCTGCAGTCGTAGCTTTAGCTTTTGGATTAGCGGCTGCATCATTCTTCCCTGCCATACTGATGGGAATATTTGATAAGAGAATGAATAAAGAAGGTGCTATTGCAGGTATGGTAGTAGGACTTTCCCTTATGGTGCTTTATATGATGAAATTCAAATTTGGACTGTTTGATGGAGGAAAATCTGCGGTAGCTGGTTTGAAGTCCAGCTGGTTTATGGGGATTTCACCAGAGGGTTTTGGGACAGTGGCAATGGTAGTTAACTTTATTGTTTCCTATACTATTTCTAGATTTACACCAGCGCCGCCAGCAAATGTCCAACAGATTGTAGAAGACATTAGAATACCTTCAGGAGCAGGAGAAGCATCTGATCATTAGTTTGTTTTGTTTTTTATTCTAAATATCATTTATTTTAATGATAAATATTGATTTTTATTATTATTTCCGCTCGCCGCTCAGGCGTTCATTCTTTTTGTCTTGAAACAAAAAACGATTACCGTCTGCTTTAGCTGACGGATACAAGACTTTTCTACAATGGCTTTAGCCACATTATAAGCTACTTCATTTCTCAAATAAATTTCCTAAGTTAATTACAATTCGTTTGCTCAAACACCAATCTGTTTTTATCTCAATTTGATCAAAAATATACTAAAATTATAAATGCCAAAATGAGTGTAGTGCTTAAAATTTAGAGTAGTATAAATGTAGTTTTGAATTCATTCGAAACCGAAACAATACATTCGCTGGGGCGAATACCTTATGAGAAAATATAGGTTAAAAGAAGTCTATTTATTCATAAAATATTAGATTCTAGATTTGCACCTCTTTTATATACAATAAATAAATGAAAAAATACAAGTAAAAGTTATAATAAATCAAATTCTTAACGTATCTTAATATTTAAATGGTTATTATTTAAATTTTATTGATACTTACATAGATGATAACACTGATTGTAATCAAGAAGAAATATTTAGACCTTGTCCTAATGGCACAATATTTAGCACTGATTGTATATATACTTGTGATATGTTGGTAGATTAATATAGGTAAATATCTGTTATATTGTTTCACTTTATAAAATAGACTTATGAAATATCTATTATTTTTTCTATTACCTCTAAGTTCTTTTTGCCAAACAATACCTTCTGCGGATGACTTTTTTTCTATTAAACCACAATGGAGTTATATTTCTTATGACTCTAATTTTGTACCTTTAGATCCTAATTTTATGTATGAAACACCATATTCGGGGCGATTCACACACAATGTTATCGTAGACAATGATCATATATATTTGTTAGAAGCACAATTTGGTAGTGCGCTTTTGCCAATTGAAGGTTATCTGATACATGATGTAGATCTCAATACAGGAAATGTGAATTGGATTACTCACAACAACTATTATTCAGGCAACATATTTAAAGAAACACCTTTTGGTGGTAATATGTTGATCAATCAAGCAGGAAATTTAGAAATCAATGGTTTTATGGGATGGGATACATTAGATCCTTTTATATCCGAACCACAATTTGCTCGATCGATGAAGCACATTATCGATTATCAATCAGGGGAAATAGTGGGAAAACATAATGATACTGACACGTCAAAAAACATATATACAAATCACAATAGGTTACTTATCAAACCAACAAACAATGGAAAACAATACAAAATCAAAATGACCTCTGTTATAGAAGAAGATGGATATTTAAAAAATTATGCAAATCTATTTCTTGTTGATGAGTTTGCCGTAAGTAGTAAAGAACCTGTATATGTGTATGAGCACAATACCCATATTCACAATGGCGTTTTAAGTTTCACTTATGGTAATACTTATCAACAGATAAATGCAAATAGAGGAGCAGCATTATTTGGTACAGTGGATCCTCTTGAGGTACATCAACCTACAGAAATAAAATTATTGTTTTTTGATACAAAAGATCCGAATGATATAAAAGTTATCAAAAATGTAGATTTACTTCCTCTAAGGGCACAAGGACAAACTAAGTTAGAAAACTTTATGGAATTAAAAGTACTTGATAACAATGTAATAGTAGGACAAAAAGTACTTAAAGACAATGATGATAAAGATAAATATATATGGATGAGTTGGTATGATGCAGAAGGTAATGAGTTAAATACTATAGATAGACTCCAATACAATGGAAAAGATATAACTAAATTGATATCGCATATTGTTAAAAATAAAATTCTATATGTATTAGCTTTTAAGCGTCAAAGTGCAGTAGACAATAGAGATTTATATGTTTTTTACAAAATAGAAAAACATCAAGAGCCTGAAGTATTAACCACCTTTACAGGACCAAACCCATCAACAAACTGGAATGTGGGTATGAAAATACATGAAATTCTTGACAATAATGACATTATAGTAACTCATAAAATAAGTTTTCCATATATAGGCACAATACCATCATCAGCCAATTTTCTTTGTAGGTATAGTGCTGAAGATTTTGGAATGATTACGGCTACAGTTAATGTTGCCTCTGATGCAGAATATACGATCTACCCCAATCCTGTAGCAGATCGATTATATATTCAAGGTGAGTTAAAAGATATCGATCAAGTAGAAATTATTGATTTATTAGGTAGGTCTTATAGCACAGCAAACTCTTCTATCAAAAATGGCATTGATGTCTCCCGTTTTTCTGCAGGTGTCTATATTCTACAATTAAAAAAAAGGACTCAATACAAATCAGAACAAATTGTAAATATTAAATTCATTAAAAAGTAATAGATAATGTTCCTTTTTAACTAATACATTCGTAAAAAATGTCGTATTCAATTCGAGAAGAGTTAAGAACACACCTAAATCAACATCTAAAAGCGGGGAGCCCGTGCGAAAACGTGGGTGCGGGAGCGGCATTGCAGCATA
>JAZGFO010000226.1:0-9589 GCA_036479655.1 Saprospiraceae bacterium | reverse complement strand
TGGGTTAGCCCTGATCTAGTGTAACGGTCATAGATGCTTTTGTACTTTGTCATTGATTTTGTTATTTATGGCAAAGCTAGACCATAGGTTGCGAGGAAGCTAGATGTAGGCCGTCGCACGGATACGAATAACGATCCTAAAGAAAATGCTCGGGACTTCTCCTGGAGAAGCTTATCATATTATACAATCTGTTCATAATACGGCTAATATCAAAGGCGACATTTGCGAATTTGGTGTAGCACAAGGTGTAACATCTCAGCTCATTGGCAACGAAATCAAAAATTTAAATAAAAAATTGCATCTATTTGATTCATTTGAAGGGCTTCCACAACCCTCAGAAGAAGATGTATTAATCGATGATATTTTCGACCTTGGAACAATGGAAGCATACAAAGGGAAAATGAAATTCTCAGAACGAAATGTTATCCAAAAATTGGATCAAATTCATTTCCCAAAAACAAGAACTATCATTCACAAAGGGTTTATCGACCAGACATTTAGGGCAAAGAATAACTTGCCACAAAAGATATCATTTGCATATGTAGATTTTGATTTTTACAAACCCATTTTGAATGCTTTGAATTTTATTCATCTGGTAATGGATGAAGGTGGCGAAACTATTATAGACGATTATAATCACTTCTCAGCTGGTGCAAAAGCTGCAGTAGATGAATTTTTAGAAAAAAACTCAGATTCTTATGAACTTAAAATACCAAATGAAGCCTTTGGTGCCTTTGCCATTTTAAAAAAGATAAAATAATTAAAACATTCTAAAAGTCATTATTTTTCATTTTGTTTTCTAATCGTTTCAAAATCACTTTGAAATAAACTTAACTATTAGATTTCCCATGATGGCTCTTTATTTATATTCTTGATTCTACATTTGGAAATTCATCAATTGAGTTAGATAATAGATAATAGATAATAGATAATAGATAATAGACGGGCAAAATAATACCTAATTTTATTCCCCACTATTTTTCCGACCAATCCTAAGAGATTTGCCATTGAATAAGATTCAATATAGGATTCAATTGGCCGTTTACATCGCACTCCCAATCTACTAGAGATGTAATGTTACGAGTTTCTTCGCAAAGTGCTATGTCTTCTGAGTTGCCACTACGAGGGCCGTCAGCTGCTATAAAAAGTTGTGTAGGTCGTACTTGTCTAAATTCTATCAAATACTTGGAGGGTGAGCTCAGGGCGATTGAAAATGAGGAACAGAATAGGAGTGTTTGGCTGGTTGTGACACATCATCCAAATTTACTAATAATCCTGTTGTTAACCACTCTCTTCACTTTATCCCAATATGGATTATAGTTTCTCCAAGGTGTCATTTTTAAGTATTTGTAATATTCAGATTTCATAGGGTGTTTGTTTTCTAGATGCCATGGTTTGCTTTCTCCTGTGAAGTGGATTATTACAGCTTCTTGTTTTATTCTTTCTATTTCATCTTGAGAATATTCGCCAAGTAGCGATGTAGGATTCATATAAAATGCTTCGGTCACGTTATTTATGTTATTTACTATTTTAACGCTATCATGCAGCACTACGTTTAATGCGTCTTGATCCCAATATTTTAACTTTAAACCCTGCTCTGTAATATACTTCACAATTTTGTCTGCTAGTAGATTACCGCGCCAATAACCTAGATTTAGAAGAAGCACACCTGCATTAAAGTAAATAGATTTTTCAGGAGTACCAAGCCTTTTATTATTGTATATCATATTTGGATTCCGACACGCTGCTAATGCATAGTTGCTTATATCAATATTCCATAGATCATCTATTTTTTTTCTGGCAATCATGTCCACGTCTAAATATAGGACTTTGTCTACTGTATCTGGCAAGTATTTAGGAATCAAGAGACGATAATAAGTTTCAATACTCACATGCCCTATCGTAGGAGCATTCAATAGTTCCTTATGGTTTATCTCTATGTATTTTATTCTATGGTGGTAGATTTTCCCAATGGAGTTTATTCTAGATTTATTCTTTATAGAGAGATTACTCTTAAAGATGTAGATAACAAAACTAGAATCAGGATTGCTTTGAAATAATGAGCTAAGCATTACTCCGCAATGTTGTGCATAATTATTATCAGTAGAGCAGACAATGTAAATTTCTTGTGTCTGGCCATTCATTTTAATGAGTTTTGGATATGCCGACCTATTACACGACCATAATGGAACATATACCAGTACATTCGTAGGAAAAAACTTGATTTAGCAAACTCAAATGAAGTATTAATCAATTCATTAAAAATACTTGAATTATTGGAAGTTTTGTTTACACCAGTGAAGTGAAAAGATCCTAGAACTTCATCAATTTTGTAAATCTTATATTCCTTATAAGCTCTCAATAAAAACCAATAATCCATTGAATAATGGTTATCAATTGGAAAGAAACCAATTTTGTGCTGAACTTCTGGTTTATAATAATAGCTCACAGAGTTAAGTGGAAATCTTACTTTGGAATAATCCAATATAGATAGTAGATCAGTCGAAGGTTTAGATATGGTTGTTTTCTTTTTGACAACCTTTAAATTTCCTACTACAATATTACATTTAGTATTATTTTTAAAATAATCAATTATTTTGTTAAAAGCCCCTCTCTCGATTTCATCATCTGCATTCAGGAATACTATAATGTCTCCTGTGGACAGTTCAAAAGCTTTATTCATGGCATCAGACTGGCCATTGTCTGGTTCTCTAGTATACTTTATATGGTTATATTTTGATATAATATGTGGTGTATTATCAGTAGACATCCCATCTACCACAATATGCTCCCAATTAGTGTAATCTTGGAAGGCCACAGAAAGTATGGCTCGCTCAATGTAATTTCCAGCATTGTAAGCAGGGGTAAGGATGCTTATTTTCAAATTTGTATTTTATTATTATAGAATAACAAAAAGAGTTGTTTTTTCTTCATGGATTCAGCAGTTAAAATTCTCTATAGAAAGCACAATAGATATAGTATTTTGAGAAAAATAAAAAAAAATAAAAGATTATTCAAAATGGCTGATTATAATTTTCTGCATTTAAGTAATAAATACAAAGACACTAATAAGACCTTGACTAAAGAGAATCAATAACAGAATACTAAATCTTGAATCTCTGACTAAACTTAAAATGTAACAAAACCCTATTTACAATTTTAAGAATAAAGGTCTTTTCAAAATAAAATAATGTCAGTACAAACAGAGAAGTGAAAATCAATGCATTGATCACAAAATGATTTGATAATCCATATGTAGTGAAAACAATTGTTGTTATCAATCCTGCCATAAATGATATCATAGCGGATTGTATACTCATAAAGTGCTTAGAGATACTAAATTGTAAGTAATAAGAATTAAACAAAATCTGAATCAGTGTGGCAATAAAACCAAATATTACGGCAAGAATTAAAAATTGTGGAACTGTAACATAAAAACTCGAAATGAGTATCGTGGCAGACAGTATTTTCATCATTATGCTCAATACAAATATCTCCTTGGCAAAGCCTTTTGATAAAACACCCACATTCATAGCCATAATGATAGGAATAAAGATAAGATTCAAACATATGATCTTGATCCATCTAGCAGCTTCATGCCACTGATCGCCGTATATCAACAATACAAGATCAGAGCCTACAAAAAACAACACACCACCTACAAAACAGGAGAGAAAACTTACAAGTTTCATGCTATTAAAGTACTGTTTCTGAAAAAGATGATTTTCTTCTTTAAGCCCTGACAGATAAGGGAAAATTATTTTATGAAAATAACCCTCCGCATTTTGATTTACTATAACATTGGCAACTCTAGCCTTATTTATCTGTGCATAGATATGTGCACTATAGTTAGCCCCTAGAATAGTAGATTGAATTGCCTTGTACACATTATTAAGCAAACCAGCTAGATATATATATACCCCAAATTGAAATAATTTTTTTAGCTTCTTTCTGTTAAAAATATTTTTTGGAAACCAAGGCCGCCATACAGCAAACATAAAAAACCTTATAAAAGATTGTACAAACAACTGGGTAGCTAAGGCCACAAGCTCATAACCAGCAAATACCAATGCCAGCCCTACAATAGCACTTCCTACGTCTTTGGTCAATTTGACAATATTGATAAATTTTAGATCAAGATTGATTACACATCTGGCACTGTGTATGATGACCAGTTTATCTAAGATAATTCTTAGAGCAATGATACTAAAGACCAACTGATAATTAGGTCGCCCATAAAACTTGATAAAAAAATCAGTAGCCAGACCAAGTATCACAAATGCCAAAACCGAAAAGCTTACTACTACATAAAATACGCTAGAATGGGTGTCATCATCTTGATCATGATTTTGTATAATAGCAGTACCAAATCCCAATGAACTCAATTGGCCAGCTGCTAATACTATTGCAGAATAGATGGCTATCAGCCCAAAATAAGTAGGAGCAATATGTCGTGCCATTACCACACCACTTATGGCCACAACGGCCATTGACAATATATTGCCAATGGTTTCCCATTTAATTGCTTTTATAATTTTGGTGGAAGTTTGCAGTGTATTAATTTATATGAAGATTACTCATAAAAATCATGCTAAGCTAAGAATTAGATACATCATGAGGGCTTTTTCTTAGTCTTTCTTGAGAGGTGATATACTTAATTTATATTCTAAGATATCAGAATTGTTAATTAGTCATTTGAGTTATTATTTGTTATTGTTTGGTCTTTTTATAAAGTATCCCTTCCTTCTTTACGAAGCAAATATCCAGCTGAGCTAATGTTCCGTTAATTGGTTTCCTAAGAAATCCAGCAAGGTCATAAACCAAATAATCCCTTTCTAACATAAATTGGATCACTTCATGTAGAACAGGGTTTTCTTTTCCATAAAAAGGGTAAAGAGATACTTCCAGTATGAATAATTCGGTATGACCAAAAGTCTTTGTTGCACCTTTGAGGGCTTCCAATTCATATCCTTGAATATCGAGTTTTATAATATCAGGCATTGGTGTTGTCATGGAATGAAGAAGGCTATCAATGGTTATAACATCAATAATTCTTTTTTCGTTTTCGGCAAAGTATGGGCTACCAATTTCAGGTACAAAAGATGAGCCATCTAGCCTTTTTCCGAGGGTCAACGTTTTAATATTCTTTTTAGCTCCTACTCCTTTAAGAATGTAAGTAGAGTCTTGAAAGTCTTTACAAAAACTTATTAAATGCTCTTCCATTTCCCTGAGCGGTTCAATGAGGCAAAATTTGGAATTGGGAAATACTCCTTGTGCCATCCTACTCCAATCGGCTCTATGAGCTCCGACATCCATAATATTATTACAAGACCACCCTCTTAGCTTTACGGCCTCTAAGAAACTCACCATATCACAAATAGGGTATTGATCTAGGGATAATCCTTTCCTATTTGGCCTGTGTCTTCTTAACTCATATCCTAAAGTATTGAGTGATTTCTGTATGATTCTTTTAATTTTCATAATAGTTTTATGGAAATTTAATATGTACCAAATACAAGTTCTCCTTCTTTAATAATTAGGCTTTTCGGTATACTAAATAATTTTCGGCATCCTTTAGTTACATACCAATTTCTGATAAAAGGTAACCGTATGAGCAAGGAATCGATCCAAAGAAATTTGCATTTTATTTTATCACTGAGTGTTATCCTCTTTCTCTCTTTGCGAATAGACGTCTCTATTTCTTTAATATATTCAGCCTTATTCTTTACTGACAATTGATTTTGTCCAGTCAATCGATGCCCTCCGAGATAATATGGAAGCTGATACAAATAGGCATGTCTGAAAAAACGCAGCCACAATTCTGCATCTCCTGCATATTTAAGACTGGAATCAATATAACCTCCAGCCTCTTTCCATAGCGAACGACGCCAAAACACTGACTCCTGCTGTATCCATTTATAATCAAAGTTATAATACTTTAACTTGCTCCATATGGGTATGGTAGTAGGCGTAATGTGATATACGAATCCCTCCTTATTGATTAGAGTCGGACAACCCATAATCCATGAAGCTTCTAAATATGACCCAAAAAAGTCGGCAACAGCAAAGAATGCCCTTGGGAAAAACTTATCGTCAGAATTAATATAAGCCATAATCTCACCAGTGCTTCTGTCAAACCCCTTTTGAATGGCTTCATACATACCCGTATCTGGTTCACTCATCCAAAAGCTTAGCTCATCTTCATATTTCTTAATGATGTCTATAGACTCATCTGTTGATCCACCGTCAATAATTATATATTCTAGATTTGGATATTTTTGAGATAGTACGGATTCAATAGTTTCTTCCAAGTATTTTGCCCCATTATAATTTGGTGTAACAATTGATATTTTGGGAAATTTTTTCATTTTTCAAGTAATCTTTCTAGAGTTAACATTTAGGAATAGTTTGATAGGAGAAAATCTAACAGTGCCAATAAAATAAAAATCTAGACATTTCAAGATATCAGACATTTGTTTAATTGGGTAATATCTTATAAGTTTAATAAAATAGCGGTGTGCATCAATTATACTACAACCTTGATCAGAAAGTAAACTCTGAATATGTTTTACAATATATTCTGTTAAGATATCTTCATACTTCTCTTTCATATGATCATCAGAAATCAACATTTCATATCTTCCAATCATCTCTTTATTTCTCCAAATAGAAGAATTGCCTTGCCATATACCTCTAGAGTGAATTCTATATGCTGCTGTATTATCAGGAAGATAAGCCAAAAGGCCCTTCGAAGTAATATGTAAATCTAAAAACTCATCGCATAACTTTGAATGTAACCATAAAGGCCACTCGCCATCCAGCACACTTTTTCTGAACACTAATGTGCACGTGGCGTATGAACTTCGCAATTTCTTAAGACAATCCTTTTGAGAATAATAGTCCTGATCAGCTGAATAATATTGAGTTGTTAACAAGCTTCCATTTTCATTGACTGTAGTGGCATCTGTAAAACATCCTGCTGCCTCGGGATGTGTATCTAAAAAGTCTACTTGTTTTTGAAGCTTGTAAAGATCAGTCCAGTAGTCGTCACCTTCACATATGGCAATATATTCACCACTACAGTACTTGAGTTTTTCTTTTAAATTATTTTCTGCTGACTCTATTGTTGGGTTTTTAGATCCTGAGGAAATATAATGCTCAACGATATCAGGATAATCATTTTCTATTTTTTTACATTTTTCTGTAGTGCCATCGTTGGAGATGTCATCACCTATTACAACTTTAATCGGAAATCTAGTTTTTTGATTGACTATCCCAAAGAGGCATTGCTCTATATAATTATTATGATTATATGTCATTACACATATCGATAATTTTGCTTCAGGGTTTTTCATTTATAAATAGTATCTAACAATTATGAACATATGTGTAATATTGAGTGCAAAATAAAATCTAAATTGTGATATTGACCAATGATTTTGTGTTTATTAATTATCCTAAGACAGGGTCTACTTTTGTAAGATACATATTAGATTACATTCATGCTATTGAAGAAAATGGAAAGCCTAAATACTCTTTCAAGAATTATAAGAGAATAGATCATAAGAATATCAGAGCCATTAATCGTACAGATTTAACCCCACACGGTGTACTTTCACAAATACCGATATCTCATATCAATAAACCTATTATTTCTATTGAAAGAAATATTTTTGACCGGTTAATCAGTCTTTATGAATATGGTTTTTGGAAAAAGAACCCTTCCTTCCCTATGTTAGAAATTCTTGATCTATATCCTGATTTTCCCAAACTGTCTTTCCCAAAATACCTTGACTATATTTATGACTTCTTACCTTACCGAAGCGATAATCGGTTTTCGTATTTACCTGATTATGGATTGCTTAGTATAGATTTTATAATGTTCTTTAGCTCTCTAGATCCTGTTAAAGAGCTAAACTCTTGGGATACAGGTGCAGAAGAAAATTTTTTTAAAAGCTTGAAAGAAATTCAATTTATTGACTTTTCAAAACTGAGAAGTGAGCTATATGCAACTCTCATCAACTTCGGTTACGATTCTCAAGATTTAAAGGTTATTCTGAATTCAGACCCTATAAACATCTCGCATAATCGGTGCCCAAATAGATCATATTTTAATGATTCCCTTATCAAGAAGATTAAAAAACGAGAATACATTGTTCTAGAAGCCTTTAACAAGTATCTTAACAATGTCAATTACTAGTAGAATACTGATAATACATATTTTTAGTCACACTTCATTTATCCACATTTTCGATAATATTGATTCAAAAAGTATTTATTAATGATTAAACTTATATGTCAATGGCAAATGATGATATGCATATAAAGACTAATATCCGTGATCTTGCTTTCTATAATGGCCAACCAACTTTCAAACAACCACTTTTTGTTAACAAGCCCAATCTAGGAAACAGAGATTATTTTATTACTCTAACAGATGAAATTCTAGATAGCGGCCAATTTACTAACAATGGGCCAAAAGTAACCAAATTAGAAACTGAGATCAGCAAGTATTTGGATGTGAATCATTGTGTGGTTGTGAACAATGGAACTATGGCCATGTTACTTATGATAAAAAGTTTAGAACTTATGGGAGAAGTAATCATCCCATCATTTAATTTTATTTCTACAGCTCACACCCTAAGTTGGCTGGGAATAAAACCTATATTTTGTGACATTGATATTAACACTCATAATATTGATCCATCTAAATGTGAAGAACTCATCACTGATAAAACAACAGCAATTATAGCTACTCATATTTGGGGGAGAAGTTGTGATGTAGAACATCTAAGCAAAATAGCACAGAAACATCATCTTCATCTTATTTTTGACGCTGCTCATGCATTTGGATGTACTCATAATGGCAAACTCATAGGAAGCTTTGGTGATGCAGAAGTTTTTAGTTTTCACGCGACTAAAGCATTTCATACTTTTGAGGGAGGGGCAATCACCACCACCAACAAAGAAATAGCAGATAAATTACGAATTATCAGAAATTTTGGTTTTGTAGATTATGACGAAGTCATAGGCGTAGGTACCAATGGGAAGATGCCTGAGATTTGTGCTGCAATGGGCTTATCTAATCTTAAAGCATTTAGCACCACCATGACAAAGTGTAAAGAAACATACTTAGAATACAAAAAATGTGTTTCTAATATTTCTGGTGTAAAACTAATTGATTATGATGAAAAGGAAAAGAACAATTGCCATTATATAGTTCTGGAAATAGATGAACAAAAGACTCGAATATCAAGGGATGACTTAATAAAACTACTACATGCTGAAAACATCATCGCCAGACGGTACTTCTATCCTGGAAATCATAAGATGGAACCTTATCGTTCCTTGTACCCTTCAAATAAACATATGATATTGACTGATAATCTTGCATCCAATGTGCTGTTGCTCCCCAGCGGAGCAACAGTCAACAATAGAATAATAGAAAATATTTGTGCTCTTTTACGGTTTCTTGTTGAGAAAAGTGACTTAATAAAGATTGGAATATAGCATTACATCATGACCCCAAATTATAGTCTTATCGAAGCTCATAATTCTCAATTTACTAAATTGGATATTATACAATTTT
>JAZGFO010000225.1:0-3904 GCA_036479655.1 Saprospiraceae bacterium | reverse complement strand
CAAAGCTTTTACTATACGTTGAATGTCTTCAAAAAAGCCCATATCCAACATCCTATCTGCCTCATCTAAAACCAAGTATTCCACGAATGAAAAATCAGCATAACCCATATTAATATGAGATATAAGCTTGCCTGGAGTCGCTACAATAATATCAGTGCCATTCTTCAGAGCTTCCTTTTCTTCATGAAAATCACTACCTGATCCTCCACCATAGATGGCTATTGAACTCACTCCTGCAAAATATGAAAAACCTTGAATTTGCTGTTCTATTTGCATTGCTAGCTCTCTTGTAGGGGCTATTACCAATGTTTTTATTCCTTCTTTTGGCTTTTCTGTGAGCATGTCAAGAATAGGCAGAATAAATGCTGCTGTTTTGCCTGTCCCTGTTTGAGCACAGGCTAAAAGATCTTTTCCACTTAGAATAATTGGAATGGCTTGCTCTTGTATGGGTGTTGCTTTTTCAAAACCCATAAATGACAATGCCTCTTGAAGAGCTTGATTAAGTCCTAATTCTTTAAATGTCATTTATAGTTAATATCTTAATAAATATTAGTAAGGTGATTTTTATAGTTTTCATTCATTTTCATGATTTTTGACTTCTCTTGTGGTATCAATTCTGGATGAAAAAAGCCCTTTTATAGCAATTTTTCATCTCAAAAGCACATCAGCTGTGTAGTCAACAGAATTTTTATATTATTCGTAAAATTTTCTTTTTTTATCTCCTTCATTTTTACCATATCTTCATTAGAACATTAGTCCTTAATATTGTTAGATTGATAACTATGCCTTCATTTTAGGCATGCTAAATAAATTCCATTCCTGAGTAAATATCACATCATCAAAACCTCCAAGGATTAATTGCATTTGGTAGAATTACAAATATTAGAATAAATTAATATGAATTACTATAAAGAGTTGCTAATTAACTTTATTCTTCCAAGATAACATCAAAAAATGTATGGTAATGTTGTTTTGTTCCTTATTATTCTAAATTAACTATAAGATCAAAAGAATAAAAAGAATTTTTAAAAAGAATGACAATGACGTAAAGTAAAACTCCCGAATACCAAAGTTTTTTGTGTGTTTCAACCGAAAACGATGGCCTCTATTGTCTCATAATACCACGATGTAGTTCTGAATGTTACGAACACCTCGTTTTATGTTCTGAATGTTACATTCATCCATGTCACGATTCATAAATGAGCCGTATATTCGATTATATCAATTTATGAGTCATTTAAATAATTTTATTTGTAGTGTTTTTCTTCTAGTGCTTGTATGTATGTATAGCATTAGTATGACAGGTCAGACACGATCAAGGCATGATGAATGTAACGATGGCCTTCTAAAAATATATGCTGACTCTTTAAGGATGTTAATTACACGCTTCCAACCAAAAAAGGTCATTCAAATATCCGATAGCTTGCTCCAAGTACACAGCGATCTAGTTTGCCCTGATATAGTTAGGATTAAAGCATGTAGAGCATATGCTTACGAACATCTTTTCAATTTTGAAGCGGCTATTGTAATATACAATGACATATTAAAAGTCGCTGTGAAAAATCAATTCATCGAAGAAGAAATCATTGTCAGAATGTCATTGGCGAGAGTATATGAATCGATTGAAAGACCAGAATTATGCGTACAATATTTAGAAGAGATAAATAAACTATTTGAGACATATGAGAATAAGAGTCTGATGTCTCATTATTATGTAAGGGCTAGTTCATATCATAGAATCTATAAAGATAAAGATGTAGCTAGAGAATATGCCCACAAAGCTATAAGACTAGGTAAAAAATCTGGGAGAATAGGGTCTCTGGCAGGTGGTAATCTAATCCTCGGATTGCTGACTGATGACTTTGACGAGTCAATTGAATATTTGAAAAAGGCCTCGCAATACTGCCTTGAAGAGGGTGATTATGTGACTTATATCTTCCAAGAATTGAATATAGCCAGGAAATATTTAAAAAAAAATGACTTTAAGCATTCCCTTGAAGCGATCAATTCCGTAGTTAATGAAATCAAAGACCTCACGGAAAATGATAAAATCTATTACCAATTAAAATTGTATTTATCAACAATAAAAGCAGAAGCTCATGAAGGGCTAGGTGAAAAAGACAGTCTTATAATAGCTCTAAAGCAGATTAATCAATACACCACTTTGTTTGGTGAAATCACAAATCAAGAAAAAATAAACCAACTGATTGTCGATAATACAGTCAGCCAGGAAAAAGAGAAAGTAAAGTCTGCAAAAAAACTGAATGTATTTTTATTTTTAGGGATAATCTCTCTTTTTGGAATAATCATCTTGTTGTCAAGGCTAATTATGGCGAATAAAGCAACAAACAAGAAAATAGGAGAACAGTCCCTGACTATAACCCAGCAATACGGTGAATTGCAAAAACTATACAACTATCAATCTACTTTACTAAGCGAGGTACATCACCGAATAAAGAATAATTTACAATTAATTATTAGTCTATTGATATTGCAAAAAGCAAAGTTGACTAATTCTTTTGAACAGAAATTTCTCAACGATCTTTCACATAGGATTTCCAGCATCGCCTTGATCCATGAGCATTTATATAGTTTGAAAGAATTTGAAAAGGTTAATGTAAGTCAATATTCTCGAGGGTTATTAAATAATTTAATGACCTTGACACCGAAAAAAAATGTACACATTACAAATAAGGTTGACGACATCAGATTGAATTTGGAAACAACTACGCCTCTGGGTCTAATATGGTCTGAATTGGTCAGTAATTCACTAAAATACAATGGGCACGATAAAGAATTAAACATATATATCGAATTATTTCAGTCTGAAGACAACTACTTTATGCATTATTATGACAACGGAATAGGATATCCTAAAGGCCAATTCCAAGATAATAATGAAGGGATTGGCTTTACCATAATTCAAAGTCTTTCAAAACAGCTGGCAGCACAAACTAGCACTTACAACTCAGAAGGTGCACACTTTACTATGGAATTTAAAGAAAAAATAATATCCCCCTTATGAATAGTATAAAGGTATTAATTGTAGAGGATGAACTCCTTATCGCAGAAGTTATTAAAATATACCTGAAAGAGCGTGGTCATTCCGTAGTAGGTATTGCAATATCTTATAAAGAAGCTTTACAACTCATTATCGATACCAAACCTGATGTTGTATTACTCGACGTCAGATTATATGGGGAAAAATCTGGGATAGATGTGGCCTCTCATCTTCGAGAATCAGGTAAAAGGATTCCTTACATCATTGTGTCATCACAATATGATTCAAATATTATTGAAGATGCTATGCGTGCAGGGGCAGCCGGTTACATTACAAAACCGATTTCTAAAGAAACATTATGGTCCACTATTGAGTTGGCAGTCTTACGATTGCATGATGCTATTATTAATGATAAATTTATCGATGTTAAGGTGAGCCAAGGTGTTCATCGCATACACATAAAGGATATTCTTTATATCAAATCCGATCATGTCTACGTTGAAATATTCTGTCTTAATAGCAAATTGCTATGCCGATATTCCTTACGTGAAATACTTGCCAAGATTGACCTACCCTCTTTCGTACAGTGCCACAGATCATATATTATCAATACGAATAAAATTCAAAAGTATTCTTTTAAGAAAATTTGGATTAATGATCATATTATTCCTGTAAGTGATAAATACAAATCTAATTTGAATTGAAGGTTATGGGCAAATAAGGTACATGCCCGTGGAATATGTATTTCCTAAGTTGTGTAAATACATGTTGTAAATTTATTTGCAAGTCATCGCTAAGTCATTCATAAAATCACTCTTTAGCGAATCTGTTGCCATATCTAAGGTTTGCTTATACTTTGCGGTGTATAAGCAAATCTGGACTACCTTGCAGAACCTCAGCATC
>JAZGFO010000224.1:0-8936 GCA_036479655.1 Saprospiraceae bacterium | reverse complement strand
TTTAATACGTGAAGTTGCCCGAATGATGTCTTTTGGGTTATAAGGCTTCAAAATATAATCAATAGCCTCTACCTTAAAAGCCTGCATGGCATACTCTTGAGACGCTGTTGTAAATATAATTTTAAATTTTCTTCCTTTTATTATTTCAAGTAATTCGAATGCATTTCTGCCTTTTAGATTAATGTCAAGAAACACTAATTCAGGTTTTAATTTATCAATTAGCAATTGACTTTCCGGGACAGTAGAAGCAATCCCTATTAACTCAAGCTTAGGACAATAATCTTCAATAATAGTTTTTAATAAATTTTGAGATGCTATTTCATCTTCAATGATCATTGTACGTATCATAGTTAATCTGGAGTTTTGTTTCTATCTATATGTATCCCAACAATCAAAAAAGTTACCCTAAAAATGATTTATTTATAAAAAAAATGATTCAATATGTTCCCAATGATAAATAATTAGGTGAATTTAAGTGTGAATCTCAACCAAATAAGACCAAAACAACTATTTCAACTTGCGTCAAAAAAACACAAGAAAAACATCAAATACGACTTTTTGTCATACGTAATGTTCAATTTTTATAAAAATGTCATGCTTAAACTTACAAAACGGCAGTTTTTTGTATTGGCACATTGATTGACTATAATAGTTTGTATTAAAAACATAAAAACAATATAAATATGGGCAAAATAATAGGAATAGATTTAGGTACTACCAACTCGTGTGTATCTGTAATGGAAGGAAACGAGCCAGTAGTAATCCCAAACGAAGAAGGTAAAAGAACTACACCATCAGTAGTCGCTTTTATTGAAAATGGGGAAAGAAAAATTGGTGACCCTGCCAAAAGACAAGCAATTACTAATCCAACTAAAACTATAGCATCTATAAAGAGATTTATGGGAAATAGGTTTAGTGAAGTAAAGGTAGAAACAGGACGAACACCCTATAAAGTAGTCAAAGGGGACAACGATACGATAAGAGTAGTAATCGATGATAGAAAATATACGGCACAAGAAATATCTGCAATGATCCTTCAGAAAATGAAGAAAACAGCGGAAGATTTTTTAGGTCAAGAAGTGACTGAGGCGGTTATCACAGTACCTGCATACTTTAATGATAGTCAAAGACAAGCAACTAAAGAAGCAGGTGAAATAGCTGGACTAAAAGTAAGTAGAATCATTAATGAGCCTACTGCAGCAGCATTGGCTTACGGTATGGATAAAAAAGGTAAAGACCAAACAATCGTTGTCTATGATTTAGGTGGTGGTACATTTGATGTATCCATCTTAGAATTAGGGGATGGAGTTTTTGAGGTAAAATCTACTAACGGTGATACACACTTAGGTGGAGATGATTTTGATCAGGTAATCATTGATTTCTTAGCTGACACATTCAAAGGTCAAGAAAACATTGACTTAAGAAAAGATCCAATGGCACTACAAAGACTTAAAGATGCTGCTGAAAAAGCAAAAATTGAATTGTCTTCTACAACTGAATCAGAAATCAACTTGCCTTATGTGACTGCTGTAGATGGTGTACCTAAGCACTTAGTCGTGAAATTAACAAGAGCAAAATTTGAGCAATTAGCTGAGGACTTGGTAAAAAGAACGCTTGAACCATGTAAAGAAGCGATGAAAGATGCAGGAATGAAAAATTCTGATATTGATGAAATCATCTTGGTAGGTGGATCAACAAGAATACCAAAAATTCAAGAAACTGTAGAAAAGTTCTTTGGTAAAAAACCTAACAAAAGTGTAAATCCTGACGAAGTAGTAGCTATTGGAGCTGCAATCCAAGGTGGAGTACTTTCTGGTGATGTACAAGATGTATTATTACTTGACGTAACACCACTATCTTTGGGTATCGAAGTGATGGGAAATATGTATGATGTGGTAATAGAAGCGAATAGTACTATTCCTACAAAGAAGACAAAAACTTACTCTACAGCTGCAGAAAACCAACCTAGTGTTGAGATTCATGTACTACAAGGAGAAAGACCAATGGCGAGGGATAATCGTAGTTTAGGAAGGTTTAACCTCGATGGTATACCTCCAGCACCAAGAGGAGTGCCACAAATCGAAGTTACATTTGACATTGATGCCAATGGTATCCTAAGTGTATCATCAAAAGATAAAGGTACTGGTAAAGAGCAAACTATCAGAATTGAAGCTTCTACTGGACTTTCTGAAGAAGAAATTGCAAAAATGAAAGCGGAAGCTGAAGCAAATGCAGATGCTGATAAGACCTTGAAAGAAAAAGTTACTAAACTTAATGAAGCAGATAACCTTATCTTCCAAACAGAAAAACAAATCAAAGAACACGGAGATAAAATTCCAGATGACAAGAAGGAAGCTATCGAAAAAGCTGCCAAAGATTTGAAAGAAGCACATACAGCTGAAGACATGGATGCACTTGCTACACACAAAGCTACACTCGATGCAGCATGGGCAGAAGCAAGTAAAGATATCTATGGTGGTGCTGAAGGTGGTGACCCAACTGCTAATGCTGGCGGCAATCCTGATGCAGACGAAAGTAATAAAACTGAAGATGTTACTGATGTAGAATTTGAAGAAGTAGAAGAGTAATCACAAAAGATTAGAGATTTTTAATAAGCAAAAGAGACTGCGAATAACGATTCGTAGTCTCTTTTTTTTATCTTGCAGTAGGCTGTTTGATTTGTATTTTATTTTAAATATCTTTTTTAAAGGATATGTTGATTTTTTATTATTATTTCCACTCGCTGCCGTTAGGGCATTCATTTTTTTTGTCTTAAGACAAAAAAAATGAATGAATCGCAAAGCGAGTGTTGTTGGCAAAAATCAAGGCTTGTATAATTTCTTAACGTATATTTTTAATCAAATTGAGAAACATATTGAAACTCGCATCTAAGCTTTTTTTATATTTCCAACAGCTTCATTCCTCAAATAGATTTCCTAATTTAATTACAATTCGATTTGCTCAAACACCAATCTGTTTTTATCTCAATTTTATCAAAAATATACTAAAATTATAAATGCCGAGAGATAGTGTAGTGATGTTTAATTTGATAGTGCAAATGTAGTTTTGAATTCATTCGAAACCGAAACAATGCATTCGCTTTTGCGAATTCCTTTTTAAAAATTGCAGTGGTTTTTTACTTCAGGAAGTTAGAGGGTTACTTGTAAAAGTACACCAACATGGCTCCTTCTGTCCAGAATTCAAATTATAATTTGACTATCTTTTTTGTATATATTTTACCAAATTTTGTAGTGCATTGAAATAAATATAAACCAGCTGATATTGAAGAAATATCAATCGATTCATTGCTAAAATCAGAATTTATATTTTCTTTTATCAATATAGGAATTCCACTTGTTGTACTTATTTTATAAGAATCTAATTCAATATTACAATTGATTCTATCATTTGTTGGATTGGGCCAAACTGATAAATCATCATTTACTTGATCTGAAGTAGAAGTTATACAATCTGAAAATCGAGAGACAAACTGTTGTTGTATTCGACTCATTATTTCACCATTATCATTATAGTTTTCAATAGTTAACGCCATAGAATTGTACCCTTGCTCTGATACGTCAAAAGTCATGATACCGGTTATAGGGTCTATTGTAACATTAGAATTAGCTCCATAAGGTTCATCTTCGTCAATATAAGAAACTACTCCATATGGTGGAGGACAGTTTTTATTGTTAGGTGTAACACCTGTACAAGATTGCGGGTCTCCAACATTGGCACCATCTATCCCTCCTGCAGCTTGTGGTTTACTTATTGTATAATTTGGATTATACGGAAAAAAAGTATTTTCTTCTTTTTGTAAACTCATGTCAAATGTTTGGGTACTATTTAACCCTACTAATACCGGAAATAGATCACCTGGCAGTGGTGAATTGCCAATTAAATCATTAGTTTTCGGATATATATCTATAGATATCGCTATACCTGTTTCTCCGGGATCTACAATGTTTGTCATTGCCATATCTCGACAACATCTTTGGTACGTAAATTTATAATATTCGTAATCAGTAGTACTCAATACAATCGAAATGTCATATCTGCCTTTTTCTACTTTGATACCACCACAAGATACAAAATCTGTTAAATCTACATTTTCTATATTGGGAGATGCAATATTACCAAGCTCTATAATATACTCATAAATTCCATTCTTATAACCATATATTCCAAAAACAGGTTGCTGATCAAAATCAGCACCCCCTGTTGTTGGATCTCTATACATTGTAAATGACACTAAATATTTTGCAGTATTATTTTGAGTTTATAATATTTTGAACTTGATACGAAGCATGTCCTCCAATAATATGACTCCCTGATAATGTAGTACAATAAAATGTCAGGCTTAGGTAAAAAAGTAATAGTTTCATGTCTTTTTTTATTTATATTTTATAAAATCCTTATAAATATATAAAATGAAGTTATATACACATATAATCATTCGACGACAGGTAATTTTCACTAGACTATCGGAGTATTATCAATTACTTCTATACATAGGACAAAAACTGATTTCCCTTAGTTAGATTAAGACATCATCATTTTTTATTGTTACCAAAAAACTACTATTAATTTTGACTTACGACATGTACGTCCATTTGCGGGTAAGGAATACCAACTCCTGCTTTGTCAAATTCTTTTTTGACATGCTCTTGCATATAAAATAAAACATCCCAATAATGTTCGCTATTGCAAAATGGACGAGTTGCTAAATCTACTGCATTGTCTCCTAAATTAGCTACTACTACACCTTGAGCAGGAGTGTCCAAAATATATGGGCAATCTTTACCTACTTTCAAAATAATTTCTCTTGCCTTATCTATACTATCATTATACCCTATGCCGTAAGTGAGTTCTACACCTACTGTACCTTGTCCAGAAATATTGGTAATTGTATTACCAGTCACGTTACTATTAGATACATATATACGTTTGTTATCTAATGTTGCTAATGAGGTATTAAAAGCATTAATTGACTCTACAGAACCTGTGTGTCCTCCACCGATCTCCACCAAATCTCCGACTTTGAATGGTTTAAATATCATTAACATTACACCCGCGGCGACATTTCCAAGACTTCCATTTAGCGCCATACCAACACCGACCATCAATCCACCAAGTATAGCAATAAATGAAGTAGTATTGACTCCAAACATACCGGCTACAGACAATAAAACCATAACTTTGAGCATCACACTTGCAAGTGATGACATAAACTTAGATAATGACTCATCCATTCCTGATCGCTGTAGTCCTTTGTCAAGTAAATTCATGAGTCTCCGAATAATCCAAAACCCAACAATCAAGGTGGCGACTGCCATCAATACTTTTGGCGAATATTCTATAATCATAGTGGTTCCTTTGGATAATATTTCGTCTAATTTCATTTTCTATTTTGTTTAAATTTTATTAAAAAAACAATAAATCAATTCTAATTTTCTAATTTAATAATTCGGTTATTGTAAATCAATTCTCCATCTTTAATTAATAGTAATTCATATACACCATTAGGAATTCCTTCTAGATTAATCTTAGCATTTTCGTCCATCATTCGGTTAAATACTATTTTACCCTTTGCATCCAGAATATTTACAGCATAAATACTATTTTTTGAATATTCAATATTAAAGTTTACAATTCCAGAAGTTGGATTTGGGTATACTAAGCTTTGCGTATTATTAATTCTTTTTATTGACTTGATTTTAGAATATGAAAACCTACCATCTTTATCAAATTGCTTTAATCTGTAATAATATCTTCCACTATTAATCACATTATCATCAAATTGATAATGTGTATCTTGTGTACTATTTCCTACTGCCTCCATCGTACTTACGACTTCAAATCCCTTATTGTTATCTAAAGTACGTTCAATCTCAAAATATGCAACATTGGACTCATAAGAAGTAATCCAATTTAATCTATTATCACCATTATTATCATAGACTTCAAATGATTTGTATATCAATGGCAAAACTCCTGCAACTACTCCTGCATCAACAGTCATAATTTCATCATTTGGATTAAAAGCCATCATGGCAGTTGTGTACAGTCCCATTTCATGTGTCACATCACTATCCATATCTTCATCAACATCAGCTTTTGCTATTGTAAACCCATACCCAGTAGGAGGATCAAATTTTAAATAATAGTCTTGTTTTGCAAGATATTCAAATTTATATATACCAAAATCATTTGTAATTGTCTGATCTATTAATTCACTATTTGCATCATACAATGAAACTGCCATACCAGACACCTTTGGTTCAAATTCATCTTGAATTCCATTAAAATTTTGATCATACCAAACCGAATTTCCAACTGTAGCCATCGGATAATAACCAGCACCAAGATCTGTTTTTGACTGACCACCTAACAATGAAAAAGAAGGTGTTGTACCTGGTCCAAAAGCACCATTAATATCACTATCAAAATTAATATTACCAATAAAAGGACGTACTTGCACCAAACCTATAGGTGGTAAATTAATCTCAATATAATAAGTCCCCGGGCGTACGCAAAATTCCCAAGCTCCGTCATCTGATGGAGTATTAATATCCTGTTGTGTATATTTCCATTCATAGAATTCATATCCACTATCACCCAGTCTATAAAGATTAACTTTTAGACCATTAATCCCATTTTCAAGAGGTTGTCTTATATCATCTTCGTTGAGATCATAATAAGCTACTCCTTTAATCGTAGCACACTCATACAATCCACCATCAATAGTAAAATCATCTTCTCCATCAATTACAGTAAATATATCAGTACTTCCGGCTTCAAAATTGTCAGTTATGTCACTATCGTTAGTATCATTGCCAACATTGCCTTGCGTATAACTATATAACCCCTCGCCATCACCAAATACAATGTAATAATCCCCACCAAAAACCTTGGTAAATAAATAATGTCCAGTTGCATCGGTTGTTGTTTCTCCTTTGACCAAGCCAAACTCACTATACAAAACAACTGATATACCAGCTATTCCAACTTCATTGTTGTCTTGGATACCATCGCCATCAACATCATTAAATACATAATCTCCAATATCAGCTCCAATCAATACTATTATCTCAGAATTGTCTATATCGTCTTCATTAGGAGGATCATTATCAGGATTATTATCAGGTGTGCTGTCAATATCATCTATTGGTCCATCTGGACTATCTGCTGCGGATATCTCTGCTACATTATTCCTATGACCATCATCATCATTTTCACAGATTTCTAATTCTAATTTTATATTAAACATCATCGACTGATTAGGAGCCAATGATCCATTATAAGTATAACTTGCATACCCGTCATTATTTACTATCCATGGTAGTACATTATTGTCTGCCAACTTGGAACCACAAGGGATGTAATCGGTTATTTCTATATTATTTGCAACAATATTCCCTTCGTTACTTACGATGATACTGTAGGTAACTTCGTCTTCCAATTCATAATTGACTTGAGGATTGACAACCGACTTACTAAGACTTAAATCGAATATAGGCAACAATACGGTATCATTGTCATCTTCATCATCAGGGTCATTGTCAGGGTCATTGTCAGGTGTACTATCTACATCATTACCAGGACCATCAGGGGCGTCTGCTGCAGATATTTCTGCTTGATTTGTATATGAAGAAGAAGAAATACTATTACAGATTTCTAATCTTGCAACAAATGTATATTGGTATGAAGTCCCAAAATCTAAAGGTCCACCATAAACGGTTGTGGCAATTCTTGAAGATTCATCATATGTCCAATCAGGATTATTCGCAGCATCAAACTCTAAACCACAAGGTAAATACTCAGATACTTCTATATTAGAAGCAGTAACAGTTCCTTCGTTTACAACTGAAATAATGTATGTCAGATTATTACCATAGGCGACCACAGCATTAGGGTCAATTGTCTTTGTTAATGAAAGGTCAAATATCTCTAACTCAGCATCATCAATATCATCTTCGTCAACACTATCATTATTAGGGTTTGTATCTGGTGTGCTATCAACATCAGTAGCTACTCCATCATCATCATTTGCGCCAATAATCTCCGCTACATTCTTTAAGTCAATCTCCCCTACTGGGCAAGTGTTATCAATTATCACCGTTATAGGTACTGTAGTACTTTCATTTGGAATTATAGCACCATCAATCATATAACTGTAACCTTCTCCAGAGGCATCTTCTACCCACCCAGCTGTTAAAGATGCAGGTGCTATAGCCAATCCACATGGCAAGTAATCAATTATCTCAACATTGTAAGCAGTCAATAGACCTTCGTTTTTTACATTTATTAAAAACTCGAAAGGCACATCACTATCCAAAGAAAAATCTTCCGTAATATTTAACTGTTTTGATAACGAAAGATCAAATATCTCAACAATATAAATATCATGATCATCTTCCGAAATGTTATCATTATCAGGATCTGTATCTGGTGTACTATCAATATCATCAGCAGGACCATTAGGATCATCCGCCGCTGAAATCTCTGCGACATTTCTAAACGATTTTGAATCTGTAGTTGGGCATAATTCTAGAATAGTTACTATCATAACATCAGATGTCTGACCAAAATATAGAGGCCCATCTATTGTTGTCATAGCCATTCGCGTTACAGAATCATAAGTCCAATCAGGATTAGAAGCTGCATCAAATTCGATTCCACAAGGTAAGTAATCAACTACTTCAATATTAGTGGCCGTAAGTGTTCCTTCATTTTTAACTGATATAACAAAATCTAAATTCTGGCCATAAACTGGTTTGTTATCTGGTGCCAGCGTTTTGGATAGCGCTAAATCGAAAACCTCATACGCTAATGAATCAATATCATCTTCACCAGCAGGATCATTATTTGGGTCTCCATCGGGTGTACTATCTACATCTGTTACTGCTCCGTTTTCATCTTCAGCAGAAAATATT
>JAZGFO010000223.1:0-10088 GCA_036479655.1 Saprospiraceae bacterium | reverse complement strand
CTGATCATGTTTACTTTAATCATTCTCAGCATGTTACAATAGGAAAAGTTGAATGCCAGCAATGCCATGGTAAAGTTGAAGAGATGGAAACTTTGGGACAATTTGCGCCACTTTCAATGGGATGGTGTATTAATTGTCACAGAGAAACTAATGTTAAATTTAATGATAATGAATATTATACTAGTTATGCTAAGTATCACCAAGAATTAAAAGAAGGAACAAGGGAGAATGTGAAAGTTGCAGAAATAGGTGGACTTGAGTGTCAAAAATGTCATTACTAAAATAATAAAATCTATCATGGTATCTTATTCGTAAGCTTATCATATATATAATAGTCAAACAGTATTAAATGAAAGATAATACATCAAATATTTGGATTGGAGGAAAGGATCTTAATCTTGACCCTGAGTTCATTGAAAATGCTCAACAAGAATTCGTTGAGACATCAGTAATTGAAGATTTAGGAAATGATGAAGTAGCTGAATCACTTAAAGCCAACCGTAGAGATTTTTTAAAATTTTTGGGTTTTGGACTTGGAGCTGCTACTGTTGCGGCTGGGTGTGATATTCCAGTAAAGAAAGCATTGCCATATGTTGTAAAGCCGGAATCAATAGTTCCTGGTATAGCGACATATTATGCTTCAACCTATGTTTCTGGAGGTGATTCTTGTCCTATCTTAGTAAAGACTAGAGAAGGAAGACCAATAAAAATTGAAGGAAATGACCTTTCACCTTTAACTGGTGGTGGTACTTCTGCAAGAGCACAAGCATCAGTACTTAGTTTGTACGATACTGCAAGATTGACTATGCCACAATCAAAAACGGGCAATGATTGGAATAAATCTTCTTGGGTAGATATTGATAAAGTAATTAAGGTAGCTGTGGCTAATGGCGGAGCAAGAATTGTAACTAATACAGTTTTGAGTCCTTCATTGAAAACTGCTATGAAAGCTTTTTCTGACTCAAAGGGTGGATCAATAGTTACTTATGACCCTGTATCAAGCAGTGCAATGTTAGATGCAAATGAACAAACATTTGGGGATAGAGTAATACCACATTATAGATTTGATAAAGCAGATGTAATTGTAAGTTTTGGTGCGGATTTTCTTGGTTCATGGATTTCACCAGTAGAATTTGCTTCTCAATGGGCGAAAGGAAGAAAAATAGATGATGTTATTCATCCAAAGATGTCAAGGCATATACAAGTGGAATCAGGTATGTCAATGACTGGCTCTAATGCAGATAATAGAATATTAATAAAACCTTCCGAGCAAGGTGCTGCTATAGCATATTTAGCAAGTAAAATAATTGGAGGTTTAAATGTTCCTACATTAAATTCTGCTGCTAAATCTGGGTTAGATAAAATTGCTGCTGAATTAAAAGGCGCAAGAGGAAATTCATTAGTTGTAAGTAATTCTAACAATGTATCAGAGCAAATATTAATTAATGCAATTAATAACGCATTGGGTAATATAGGTACTACTGTTAATTTTAATGGAGCTTCATTACAAAGACAAGGAAGTGAAAAAGAAATGTTGGCGTTAATTGCTGATATTAATACTGGAAAAGTTAATACATTGATATTTAATGAATGTAATCCTGTATATGATTTTGCTGAGGGTTCTGCTTTGGCAACTGCAATAAGTAAAGTAAAAACTAAAGTTGCTATATCTCAAAGAATAGATGAGACATCTGATTTGTGTGATATCATAGCACCACCTCATCATAATTTGGAAAGCTGGGGAGATGTAGAAACGCACAGAGGTCAGTTAAGTCTAATCCAACCTACAATTAAAAACTTATTCGACTCTAGACAAGCAGGAGAATCTTTTTTGACATGGGCAGATAGTAGCAGTTTAAATAAATCAGCTGAACAACCATACTTAGAATTTGTGAAAAGCAATTGGAAAAACAATCAATTTGCAAACCAAAGTGTATTTGCAAGTTTTTCTTCGTTTTGGGATGGGATTTTATATGATGGAATTGCAAAAGGGAATTCTGTTTCTAATGCTTCAGACTTTACTGGAGATATTAGTGCAGCTGCGGCTAGAATTACAAAACCTTCAAATTCGGAATTAGAAATCAACTTTTTTGAAAGTGTGACTTTAGGAAATGGACAATTTTCAAATAACCCTTGGTTATTAGAAACACCAGATCCCGTTACTCGTACATCATGGGGAAATTATTTAGCAGTACCAGTCAATTTTAATGGTGTCAGTAAATTTATTGGCTACAATGATTTAGAAGATGGTGATTTGGTTGATATAACTATAGGCGAAAAAACGATGACAGTACCTGTTGTCCAACAATTTGGGCAAATGCCGGGTACAGTATCTTTAGCTCTTGGAGCTGGTAAAACTTATGGTATTTCTGATGGTGTTGGAGTGAACGTAAACGATGTGTTGACAAAGGGAGCTGATGGAAGTACTCAATATTTCAATACAAATGTTTCGTTATCTAAAAGTAAAGGAAAAGAGAAGTATTTTTCTTCAGTGCAGTACCATAATACTATGGGAGTTAAAGCTAAAGAAAACGGTACTGGAGATGTAATAAATGCAGATGAAGCAGCAACAGTATTTTTTGATTATTTTACAGGAATTAAAGGTTTTCAAGGATCACTTACTGACAGATCGATAATATATACCTCTACAGTTGCTGATTTGAAAACTAATGTTGAGGAATTAAAACATAAAAGAGAACATGCCCAGCATCTAAATGCCCAACAGATTTATCGTGGACACGATGAATTGTATGAAATGGGTCACCATTGGGGCATGAATGTAGATTTGAATGCATGTATAGGATGTAATGCCTGTACTGTAGCATGTATGGCAGAAAACAATGTACC
Source organism: Saprospiraceae bacterium (assembly GCA_036479655.1). Taxonomy (GTDB): domain Bacteria; phylum Bacteroidota; class Bacteroidia; order Chitinophagales; family Saprospiraceae; genus CAJXUU01. The sequence continues at coordinate 7,241 of JAZGFO010000223.1, read as the reverse complement.
TGTAGTAGGAAAGAAAGAGGTGTCAAGGCACCATGAAATGACTTGGTTGAGAATAGATAGATATTACTATGGGGATGCAAAAAACCCAAATACTGTATATCAACCAATGATGTGTCAGCATTGTGATAACGCACCTTGTGAAAATGTATGTCCAGTAAATGCAACAAATCATAGTTCTGAGGGACTTAATCAGATGACATATAATAGATGTGTAGGAACTAGGTATTGTGCTAATAACTGTCCATATAAAGTAAGACGATTTAATTGGTATGATTATACAACAGCTGATTTATTCCCAGCTAACCAGATCAATGTTGCTAATGAGGAAGTTCCTTATGGTGCAGATAATCTTACTAGAATGGTTCTAAATCCTGATGTAACAGTTAGAACAAGAGGAGTAATTGAAAAATGTAGTTTTTGTGTTCAGCGCTTACAATCAGGTAAACTTACAGCTAAGATTGAAGGAAGACGATTAAAAGATTCTGATGTAAAATCTGCTTGTATGACAGCTTGTCCTACTGGAGCAATTACATTTGGAGATATGAATATTAAGGATGGAGATTTAATGAAAAAGAATAACTCTCCTTTATCCTATTTAGTATTAGAAGAAATAAATGTTAGACCTTCAGTTACTTACACAATGAAAGTAAATAACAGAGACACGTCTTTTGATGTGTAATTAATAGATTAATTAAAGAAAAATATATAACACCAATATAGATGAGTGCTATTATAAGTAAAAATAGGGAGCCTTTAGTACATGGGGCTAAAACATATGGTCAGATTACGGAAGACTTAATTTCTCCAACAGAGAGAATGCCTTCAAAATCATGGATGATAGGTTTTGTTTTATCAGTGATGACTTTTGCTGTTGGATTATTTTGTATTTCATGGACTATTTGGGTCGGTATTGGAGTATGGGATTTGAATAGAACAGTTGGATGGGGTTGGGATATTACCAATTTCGTATGGTGGATTGGTATCGGACACGCCGGTACGTTGATATCCGCGATACTTTTACTATTTAGACAGAAATGGAGAACAGGTGTAAATAGAGCAGCAGAAGCAATGACTATATTTGCGGTTATGTGTGCAGCTATTTATCCTGGTATACATATGGGAAGAATTTGGATGGCGTTTTATATTGCTCCTTTACCTAATACAAGAGGACCATTGTGGCCAAACTTTAACTCACCTTTACTATGGGATGTATTTGCCATTAGTACTTATTTTACAGTATCGTTATTGTTTTGGTATACTGGATTGGTACCAGATTTTGCAACGGTAAGAGATAGAGCAAAAGGATTTAGAAAGAAAATATATAATTTCTTGTCATTTGGATGGACAGGATCTGCCAAGCATTGGCAAAGATGGGAATCACTTTCTCTTATATTAGCAGGTATTGCGACACCATTAGTACTTTCTGTACACACAATAGTAAGTTTTGATTTCGCAACTTCGATTATACCAGGATGGCATACCACAATATTTCCTCCATATTTTGTAGCGGGAGCGATTTTCTCTGGTTTTGCAATGGTATTAACATTGATGATTGTGACTAGGAAAATTTTAGGTCTTGAAAAGTATATTACAATTGAGCATATTGAATCTATGAATAAGGTTATTCTTGCTACAGGATCAATTGTTGGAGTAGCATATCTTACAGAGTTATTTATCGCATGGTATTCTGGATATGTATATGAACAATTTGCATTTTTCAATAGAGCATTAGGACCATATTGGTGGTCATATTTTGGTATGATGTTTTGTAACGTGATATCACCTCAATTTTTTTGGAATAAGAAACTAAGAAGAAATGTAATGTTTACATTCTTTATGTCAATATTTATAAATATTGGAATGTGGTTTGAAAGATTTGTAATTATTGCAACAACTTTAGCAAGAGATTATTTACCATCAAGTTGGTCTTATTATAGTCCTACTTGGGTAGAAATGGGTATATTCATTGGTTCAATTGGAATGTTTTTTGTTTTCTTTTTAATTTTCACTAGAGTTGCACCAGTTGTAGCTGTTGCAGAGATTAAAAGCATTCTTAAGACAGCTGGAGATCAGTATGCAGGAAAAAATGCTCCTGATTATGGTGGACATGATTCTGGACATAGTGAATTGCATATTAATTCAGGAGAACACTAATAAATAGATAAAAAGATATGGCACATAAAAATTTAAATGTTGTATATGGTGTATATGATGATGAGGAAATCATGATAAATGCGGTTGCAAAAGCTAAAAAGGAACATTTAGAAATAATGGATGTTTATTCACCTTTTCCATTACATGGTTTAGACCCTGTTTTAGGATTAGAAGAATCAAGATTACATATTGCTGGATTTATATTTGGAGCATTAGGTACATTGACTGCATTTTTAGGGATGACATGGATATTCACAAAAGATTGGCCAATAATATTTGGAGGTAAACCATTTTGGTCTATTCCAGCCTTTATACCAATTACATTTGAGTTGACAATACTATTTTCAGCAATTGGAATGGTGGTTACTTTCTATACAGTGTGTGGACTAGGGCCTGGAGTTACAAATGCATATTTAGATGATAGAATTACAGATGATAAATTTGTTATTGCTTTTAATAAGTCAGAAATAGATACTTCAGCAGTAGAAACATTTTTATCAAATTCTGGTGCCTCAGAGATCAATCATAAAACGATATAAAAACGAAAGATAACTTAGTAATGAATACAAAAAATATATACATATATACGCTGTTTATTGCGGTTCTTGTAATATTACAGTCTTGTCAGCAGGCAGGAGGTGATTCTACGGGATCAGAGTATATGCCAGATATGGGACATTCAGTCGCTTATGAAGCTAATTATTATAACTATTATGGTTTTAATACTTGGGGCACAGAAGAAGAGTATTACAAATATGCACAACCTAGATTACCTGTAAAAGGTACTGTAGCAAGAAGTATTGGTAACTCTGGAGCTATAAAGACATACGCTTACAGTGATACTGAAGAAGACAGATCAAGAGCAATGGTAGAATTAGTAAATAATCCTTTACCTATTACAGCATCTGGTCTTAAAGAAGGAAAAGAATTGTATAATTTATATTGTTCTACATGTCATGGACCCAAAGGAGATGGAAATGGATATTTGGTAAGAGATGATGGAGGTGTATATCCGGTATCACCAGCAAACTTTATGTTAGATGAGCACATTACAGCTTCTAATGGAAGGTTTTATCATGCAATAATGCATGGTAAGAATATGATGGGTGGTTACGCTGATAAAGTAACTTATAATGAAAGATGGAATATAATTCATTACATTAGATCGTTACAAGCAAAAGAGAAAAAATTAGTTTATAGTGAGTTAGAAAATACGCTTAATAGTATTGATATTCCAGTAGGAAATATAAACACAATATCGAAAATTCATACTGTAACAACGGAATTGAATTCAGCAAAGCAAAGTCATTCTATGGAATCGAACCATGTTGAAAAACACGAAAACCATGATACTCATAACGACAATCATTAATTGAAGAAATAAAGAAAAAGACAAGAATGAATCAATTTGTTTTTAAAAGTTCAGCAAAGTCATTTCTGATAGCATTTATAGTGCTAGGAATATTATGTAGTGGGATTACATGGTTTTCTGATGATGAAATGCACACCCGATTTTGGTCTAATATATTGCACAATTCAGTCTTTTTTACAGGGATTGCTTTGATGTCTGTATTTTTCTTATCAGTATGTATTACAGCTTATGCTGGATGGCATGTTGTTTTTAAAAGAGTTTGGGAAGCTATTGGTTCATTTCTATATGTAGGGATGTTTTTAATGGTTGTAATGGGCTTATTTGTATATTTTGATGCTAATCATCTTTATTACTGGGCAGATGCTGCTAGTGTCGACAATGACAAAATATTAACAGGGAAATCTGGGTTCTTGAATAAGAATTGGTACTTGTTTGGTACAATAATAGTAGTAGGTGTTTGGGTGTTCTTTTATAGTAGATTAAGATCTTTATCATTGGCAGAAGATGCTTCAGGCCAGGGAGAAAATTTTAAAAAGCATAGATCAATGAGATGGTATGCTGCTGTTTTTTTACCAATAGTTGGTTATACATCAGCAGCGATGGTTTGGCAGTGGATTATGAGTATAGATGCTCACTGGTATAGTACTATGTTTGCATGGTATACTGGCGCTAGTTGGTTTGTATCTATGATTGCGCTTACTATTATATTATTACTATATCTTAAAGCTAATGGATATTATAATAGAGTAACTGCTGATCACATCCATGATTTGGGTAAATTTTTGTTCGGATTTAGTATATTTTGGACTTATGTTTGGTTTTCACAGTTTATGTTGATTTGGTTTGCAAATGTTGGTGAGGAGACAATATATTTTAAACAACGATATGATGATTATCCAGTATTGTTCTTTGTAAATATAGCGATCAATTTTGCTTTGCCATTCCTTATTTTATTAAGAAATGATACTAAAAGAAAATTTGGTAGTGTAGGATTCGTAGCAATTTTAGTATTCGTTGGACACTGGTTAGACTTTTTCTTAATGATAAAGCCTGGAGTATTACATACAGCACATGAATTAAGTGGACATGGTCATGACACCGTTTCTCATGGTCACGATGCAGCACATGGAGCATCTGAAACTGTTGGACACGGAGTAGAACATGTATCTAATTTTGTTTCAGGATTTACGTTTCCTGGCTTATTAGAAGTTGGTACTTTCCTTGGATTTACAGCACTTTTCTTTTTTGTAGTCTTTAATACATTATCAAAAGCTGCATTAGTACCTGAAAATGACCCATACATAGATGAAAGTATTCATCACCACGTTTAAAGAAAAAAATATACTTTCTTAGGAATATATTTAATTATAATAAATAAAATAGTCTAAATAATGACTGGATTAATAGCAATTTTAATTTTAGCTCTTTTAGCCGTAATCGCGGTGCAGATTGGTAAAGTATCTGATTTAGCTGCTTCTATAAGAGGCAATGAAGATTTAGAAGATAGTACTAATAAGGCAACAGGTATTTGGTTACTTGTCTTTATGGTTGTATTTTTAATAGGCACCATAGTATCTGCTTGGTACTATAAAAATTCAATGTTAGGTTATGGACCACTAACTTCAGCTTCAGAGCATGGTTTTTGGATTGATGGCTTATTTAATACTACATTAATATTTACATTCATTGTGTTTTTTATTACACATGTATTGTTATTTTGGTATGCATACAAATTTAGAAACAGAGCTGGTCGTAAAGCTAAGTTTATGGCTCATAATAATACATTAGAATTAGTATGGACAGTTGTTCCTGTAATTATTATGACTTTTTTAGTTGTAAAAGGGATTATAGCATGGAATGAGATTATGCCGGATTTGGGTGTAGATGATGAATATGTTGAAATAGAAGCTACCGGTTACCAATTTGGTTGGGATATAAGGTACCCTGGCCCGGATGGTATATTAGGTACTAAAGATTATAGATTAATTAATCAAGCCACAAATTCATTAGGTATGGATTGGACTGATGTTAAATCTCAAGATGATATAATACTTAGTGGAGCAGATCAAATAGTCTTACCAGTTGATACAACAGTTAGGGTTAGAATAACATCAAAAGATGTACTTCATAATTTTTATCTACCACACTTTAGAGTAAAAATGGATGCTATTCCAGGATTACCTACCTACTTTATTTTTAGACCAACTAAGACAACTTCAGAATTTAGAAAGCAATTAAAAAAGTACCCAGAATGGAATGTACCTACTGATCCTGAAGATCCTGAAAGCAACCCAAGATGGAAAGACTTTGAATACGAATTGGCATGTGCTGAATTATGTGGAATAGGTCATTATAGTATGAGAAGAGTGGTGAAAATTGTATCAAAAGATGAATACGAGGAATGGAAGGTAACACAAAAGTCATTTTATTTGACAAATGTTGTTAAAGAAACCAAACCAGAAAAAATTAGTCAAGTAGTAGATTCAGTTATTGAAGAGTTGACACATTAATCAGAGAGAATAAAAGAATAGAATTATTTTATAATAATTTTTAAAAAAATAGAAGTTAATATGGCAAATATTGCAACAACATACAATGACGATGCTATTATAAAGGAACATGGTTATAATGATCATTTTCACGACCACGATCATGGAGATAAATACAAATCTGGATTTATCAACCATTATATTTTTTCGATGGATCATAAAATTATCGCAAGACAATTTTTGATTACTGGTATTATTTGGGCTATTATCGGTGCAGCAATGTCTGTTATATTTAGATTGCAATTAGGATTTCCTGATGAAAGTTTAACATGGATAAAGCCGTTATTAGGAAAATGGATAGTTGTAGATGATAGTGGAATTGGAAAATTAGCACCTGAGTTTTATTATGCATTAGTAACAATGCACGGGACGATACTTGTCTTTTTTGTATTGACAGCAGGTCTGAGTGGTACTTTTAGTAATTTGTTGATTCCATTTCAAATAGGTGCTAGAGATATGGCGTCTCCATTTTTAAATATGCTATCGTACTGGTTTTTCTTTTTGGCAGGTATTATTATGTTTTATTCATTATTTATTAGTACTGGACCATTTTCTGGTGGATGGACGGCATATCCTCCGTTGAGTGCATTGCCACAAGCCTCTACGGGGTCAGGTGCAGGTATGACACTTTGGTTAGTAAGTCTAACTATGTTTGTAGTATCTGTATTATTAGGAGGTATTAATTATGTTACTACTGTTTTGAATTTAAGAACGAAAGGAATGACAATGTGGAGATTACCTCTTACTATTTGGGCATTCTTTATAACGGCTATAATTGGTATTTTATCATTCCCTGTATTGGCATCTGGATTTTTCATGTTGATGATGGATAGAGGTTTAGGAACTTCATTTTATCTAAGTGAAATATTTATTGAAGGTGCAGCTTTAGATAGAGTTGGAGGGTCACCAGTATTGTATCAACATTTATTTTGGTTTTTGGGACACCCAGAGGTTTATATAATTATTTTGCCTGCAATGGGATTAGTTTCTGAGGTAATGTCAGTACATGCACGAAAACCTATTTTTGGATATAAAGCAATGGTCTATTCTATGTCTGCAATTGGATTTTTGTCATTTATAGTATGGGCGCACCATATGTTTATGTCTGGTGTTAATCCATTTTTATCAAATTTCTTTATCGTATTTACTTTGATAATAGCAGTACC
>JAZGFO010000222.1:0-23884 GCA_036479655.1 Saprospiraceae bacterium | reverse complement strand
AAGAATTGCAAACAAATTAAAGAAGCAAAAATCTAATTTATCCTCTTTATAAAAATCAATGCTAAGGTCAAAAAAAACTTTACTCTCATTTTGAATATACGACACTAAAGAAAGTGTGTTTATCTCTGGTTTTAATTCCCTATAAAAGCTATTGAACACTTCTATAGATTTTCGCAGTTCTGCCAAATCATCCGCCTTTATCACAGCAGCCTTAAAACCTTCAATTTCCGCTTCAACACTTTCAATTCCAGGCTTTACTAAAAAAGATAATGCGCCTGATTGTTTTCCGTAATTATAGATTTGATGCTTATTGCTTGCACTTGTAAGAATGATGGAATTGTACGGGTCTTCATCAATTAAATATTCTAATACCTCAAAACCAGAATATTCAATATATTCATCAGTCGTATGGTCCTCATCACATAATCGAATGTCCAAAAGAATCAAATCCCAAAATACTTTTTTGTAGGTGTTTTCGACTTCTTTTAATATTTCTTTTTTGTAGGTGTTTTCGACTTCTTTTAATGTTTCTTTTTTACTCATCCCTTTCACAAAAGGTACGTGTATAAGAGTACTATTCGGGAATAGAGCTTCATAGAAATCTTTCCATCCTCTATTCCACTCATCTTCTATCAGTAAAATATTTCTTTTTTTTAATGAGATCCTCGGTTCTCTGGTTATAATTCCATCACTTTTGTCTATTATCATCTTGCTTTTGAAGTACAAGCTTGAAGTCAATTCTTCCCGACCATCATATTTGTTAATTTTTAAGTTTGTATCGAAAGCTTTGTCTAACATGCTTAATCCCCATACATTGGCGATACTGTGGCGAGAGTCATAATTCCCAGGAGGTGTTATGTCTATTCGATCAATGCATTTAGTTAGCTGTTCTTTAGAAAGTTTTCCCCAATTTCCAATCCACTCTATAATACTAGTAATATCAGCTTCTTTAGTCTTTGATGTTGCAAAAATTCCGGAGGTAAAAAGAATCGATCCTAAATCACTAAGTTTTGCTATTTGTTCTTTGCTTTCTTGACCTAAAAACAAGATTGGGGTTCTTTGATTACACAACTCTGGTGTAAGTCTGATATGTGTTGCTACACGAAGACCAATTAATTCAAGATAATTAGATTTAGAAAGATTAAATGGAATAATAATTAGATCGTATTCTTTTTCGATTTCTTGATTTAACGTCGTTGATAAAAATATATCAAAGTTAAAATCTCTACTAGAGATATCTTCAATAGAAGGATAAACAACCGTTGATTCAACATCTTTTCTTATTTCAAAAACATCTAGAATCTTATTTTCTGAATCATTATGTAAATACAATATTTTCATAGTTCCTCGATTTTTAAATTTATTTTAGATGATATTTTTTCAAAATTGCTTGATGGTTGTTCATTGTAGGTACTGTTATGTCTATCTAGCATTAATTCACTTAATTCCCATATCTCTCCACTGACTAAATAGAGTAGGCTAGGCCTTTTGCCATCATTGGCAAGATTTACAAAAGGAATTAAGTTAGCTGAATAAAAATTCTTAGAATTCATAAGTAGAATAGGACCGTCGTTACTATATATAGATTGACCAATACCACCAGTAAAAACTACCAAAGGTTTATCTATTTCTCTACATTCCGCTACTAATGTGTTGTAGAATCCGTTGTCTGCATGTTGGGTTAGGGCAGATCTATGAACTATTATTATTTCATAATCCGTGATACGAATTTCCATCTCCTCCAAAAAACTACCTATTTCTTCCATATCTGAAATAATATCCACATTGTCAGGCATTATGTCCCCATTATTTAACATCTGCCTCATACGATCAGGTCGATCTTCTAATAGTAAAATCTTATTCATATTCTAAATTTTAATATGTGTTTAAATCCATCAACGCTATCTATTTCCTGTATTATAGGTATATCATTATTTTCACATAAATAATTAATTCTATAACATTTTTTATCATTTACATTTTTCGTCTCTATATCTTTAAATCTTGATTCTACTGACCAATCACAAAGAGATACAAGTATTTTTCTAATAGCCCTAAATTCACCAACCTCTATTTGTAGCTTTTTATCATTTAAACTTTTATCAGAATAAGAGTTTTTATGCAAAATTTCGATTTGGATACTATTCATTTCTGTATCCATATGTCCTGATATTTTTATATCTCTATTTAATCTCCGTTTAGGAGATTTCATATTTTCAAATATTTTTTTTATGGCTATTTCTACTTGCCAGGTTGATGTATAAAAATCAACTGAATCTATATTAAAATCGGTCCAATCTATTTTGAACTCATTCATGTCATTTGCTAAAGATTCTAGCATTTTCTTAAACGCAACTCCACGAAATTCTATATGCTCTTTAAAAATATTAACATAGTTTTCGAAATAGGTTAATGTTACATTATTAACTCTTTTTTTTTCCCTATATAATTTAGGTATACGAATTGAAAAGGGTCTATCTGATTTACATAATAAAGGAATAACTTTATCAGGATATTGCCATCCTATATTTAGTTTATGCCTTCCCCACTTCAAACTATCTTCACCGGGTTTAGGTTTACTTCTATATAAAAAATCATAAAGAACGTTCCAATAGAAGTAGGTATTTAGTTTTTTGATTTTATCTAATTTTTCCTTTTCCACATTAATTCCATTTATAAACTTTTCGTATGAATCAATATGAGCGTCCCAACTATGTGTACTATACTTAAGAGCAGTTTCTCCAGAAAACATAGAAAGTATAGTTTGCATTTCTATTGGTGAATGTTGAGATTTCATCTCTTTAATTTGAGTATCCAAGGCCGACTGATACTCTCCTATTATTTTTTTAAGTGGATTGTCATTATTATCCATAGAAGATTTTCTAATATACCTCTCCTCATACTTCCTTCTTAACTTTGAATTCTTAATCTTTCCAATACTATTAATGATAAAATTGAGATCTCTATCTTCAAAGCTTTGTTTTATTCTCTTTCTGTCAGAATTTATAGCTTTGGAATTAGGCTTAGTAACATAAGCCACTGCTGGTTCTTCTACAATATTACTTTTTTCCTTTTCTTCCATTTCATTCCTAATTAGCAAGGTTTCTACGATCATAAAATAGGTTCATGGCTGCTTCTAATCCATCGCTTTGCCACAAAGATAATATATCTTCCATTTCTTTTGTAGTATAGCTTTCTTTCATACACAAACTATCAAATGTCACCTTTAAGTATTGATACTTTGGATTGTCTTTCCCACGTACCATCCCTAGATATTCCACTCGACCATTAACGACGTTTTCTATACATGGGACAACTCCATCATAACGAGTAAACCCTTTAGAAAATCTATAAAAATGTTCATGTAACATAGAGGCTACATTATACCCATATTTCTCCCAATTATACAATGTAGCTTCTAGGTTACGAATATATTTTTGATTCACATTGGTTTTATAATTGACAGTTATCCCTGTTACTACTTGACGTTGCCTTATCAGTTTTCCATCCTTCTTCACGTTGTATAACTGTAGTCGCTCTTTCTTAGGGTTAAGTTCAAATCCTTGCTCATTTATAATGTTGGCTATCTCCTCCTTGAACTCTGGGCTGAATATATCCTTATCACTAGATATCGTTATGTCATCAGCATATCTAGTATAAGTAAACCCTCTTTTTTTGGATATTTTATATAATATAGCGTCTAAACTGATGCAGATAACATTAGAAATAGTAGGAGAAGTTGGGGCTCCTTGGGGCAATGATCCCTCGTGACAAGTCAGTGTTGCGATTATCCTCGCTACTTCCTTATCAAGGTTCATTTGCTTAGTCTTGTACAATACTGCCCATACTCTAGCAAATCCAATAGAAGGGAAGAAATCCTTTAAATCTATATTGTAAACATATTTTTTACCAGTATGCATTGTTGCATTGGTAACTATACTACGCTCTGGAATAAACCCATGTGCTTGAGGCATTGGATAGTACAGAGCTTGAATACAGATATTTAGTAGTCTCTGTATATTCTTAAGATATTTATTTGGAGCTGTAATAGTTCTCATGCCTCCAGATTTTTTTGAAATAGTAAAGGTCGTATATTTTTTAGCATTTTTACTAAACACAAAATATTTTAGTGTTTTCTCATCGATTAATTGAATAGGATATTTACAATGTTCACTACTATTATTCCATGTTATCAGCTTATTTAGTACCAATAATAGACCATTAAGATCCTTAGCGCTCCTAAGGTCTTTTGCAATTTCATCTCTTTGGTCTTTATTATGTCTCATTATCTATATTTTGTACTTGATTGATATTTTGATTAAAAATAACTGACACTACCTAGATTATCTAAGGTAGTATCAGTATTACACTTACATTTCTTTAAAAAATCTTTATACAAAATAATTATTACTTTACAATTGTTGTAGTTGACAGTTTCCTCTCGGACAACCAATTCAATTCAAGCTTATAAACTAATCATTATTAATATGTATAAGACGATAGTCGTTCTTGCCTGGTACAGTACTCGACTACCGTTGAAAAACATAAAGTTCGGAATCAAGAAATCTTGACTCCATCACAGCGTATCGCTGCGTTCAGTTCAAATGTTTAAGTGTATTTTATCAAACCTTTGTTTGAGTTATTTATTCATAACTTGACTAATATTGAAGTTATATATAATTATAATCATCTTTTTCTTCCAATTATACTCCTTTCCCTCTTTTATTAATTTTTTACCCTTCTCTGCTGTCTGGCAATTCTTTTTCCATTTTTTGAAAATATGCTTCACGCATAACTTCAAACTTTTTTCTTGGCATTCTCGTTATTTCCCAGACATATTCATATCGCTTTTCTCTATTAACAATTTGGATTTAGTTTTTTTTCGACATTCTGAAAAATCAAAATATTTAATATCAAGTTCTATTTTATTCTTGAAACTTTTAATTGAATTGATTTTTGATCTGTTATAAAATCTTTTATAGATTGATTTTTTATTTTCAAAGACTCTTATCACAATGCTATGAGCATTTTCATTGATAAAATCTTGCCATAGACTTATATCAATATTTATTTTGTTATATCCCAATAACTCTTTCAAGGATGGACCTGGGCGAAAAAAATATCCTCTTTCTCCGTTGATGGTTGGAGTGAGAAACACTCCATATTCATCATAAGATAATAAGACAATAGCATGGGGTAACTCCAAGAAATCCGTTAAAGTTATTCCTCTGTCAAATAACTTTTCTAATGTTGTCTGCTCTTTCATCATTTATCTATTGTCTGCAATAATATTGCCATTATTAATTAATTATTAACTACATTTCTTCAGCTTGCTTGGCAATACTAATTCTCTCTGCTTTGTAGTACTTAAGCTTAAATATAGACATTTGTATTCCTTAGCGTATTTCCACTCTTCTTTTTCAGGATTCCAAATATTATAGTACTCTATACCATCGAGTTGGTCAACATTTATACCAAGCCCATCAACGAGACGTTTTCTTAATTTATCCCCTCGATTAACGATATTCAATGGGAGAGCTGTCTGTATAGTATAAAAGAATACATTGTTTTCAAATTCAGAAAAGATTCTCAACTCTTTATATGTAGTTAAATCAATTTTCATTAGTGATTTAAAATTCTCGGAGACCTTACTATATTGACCATTTGTTATTTTATCGATATCCCCATTGTCAATATACAAACTAGGTATTTCTAAGCTTACAATTCGTAAGTTCTTTTCGGATTTTACTATTTTTTCTTTACTAAAATACACACTATCCCTAAGAAGATCAATAAAAGTAGAATACTGACTTGTTGATATTTTGTGATCAATACTAGATTTTTTCTCATCAAAAACTAAAATTAAATATTTACCGTGAAGATAAGTGTTTTTTAATCCATACATATGGCTCAATAACTGTATCGGTATTTTTATCCTATTGTTCTTTATTTTAGCCGACGGACAATTATATTTTTTATCAGTCAATATTCCCTCACAAACATCACCAAAAAGTTGCAGTAATAATATGCTCGAAACATTCATTTTTCTATTTAATTCTAATATGTTCATAATATATTATTTAAAGTTTGTCTAGTTGTAAAATTAGTTCTCTTTTTGTTTATTTAAAGTATTATTGTTTAGCAATCTTGCCCCAGTCCGTATAATCAGGAGAATTTTCATCATTTTCATTAGCCCATTTTTCTGTTAATAAGGATAGCAATTTTAAGCTCTTTCTTCATTGTTAATAAATCTAGTTAGGCATATTTACTTCATTTGTATCAGCTTATTTCCTTTGACAATGCAAATATACTACAAGTATTTCTATATATGTGCAGCCTATTTGCACAGTTGTGTTATCTTTGTAAAAAAATCAAATATGCCTATTAATAAAAATGCAAATCTTAGATTCTTAGTCATCGACGAATGCCTTAGAAACCCTGGCAAAAAGTTCTTTTGGGCTGATTTAGCCAATGAATGTGCCAACAAACTTGATGATTTTAATGGGACAGAAAAAGAAACGGTAAGTAGGCGAACCATTCTCAATGATCTCAAATATATGGAATCAGAAGCTGGATACAAAGCACCTATTCTTCGGCTCAAAGATGGGAAAAAAGTATATTTCAGATATGAGGATATGGACTACTCTATCAATAATCAACCACTAAACACAGAAGAAACCCAGCAGTTGGTAGATGCGGTTAAGATGTTATCTTCATTATCGGGAAGAAGAGAGTTTGAGTTTTTAGATGATATTATTCCTAAGTTACAAACTAAATCTAATCCTTTATTAGACTCTATTCCCATTATTAGTTATAATGAGAATAAGTACCTGAAAAATAAAGATTTTGTCCAAAAGATTTTTAATTGTATCAGAGACAAACAAGTACTTCGATTGGTTTATCATCCCTTTAATGCGAAAGAAACCGTCTATACTTTTCATCCTCATTTTCTTAAACAATACAACGGCAGGTGGTATGCATTTGGAAAATGTGAAGAAAATATGGTAGAAAAAATACATCCAACAAATTTTGCGATAGATCGCATGGTATCATTCGATTCTATTGATCAACCACATGAAAACGAGGAAGGAATTGACTACAATTATTACTTCGAAGATATCATTGGTGTTAGTAAATACAGCGATGTTCCCTTAATAAAGATTACTCTAAGAATAGAGCCCTCGACTTATGACTATATCAAAACTAAGCCAATCCATGAATCTCAACGAATATCTAAAGAACCAATCAATGGATTTTATACCGGGACCATAGAGGTTATTCCAAATTTTGAATTATATAAAGAATTACTCGTTTTTGGTGACAAGTTAGAGGTATTATCGCCACCTGAGGTTAGAGAAAAGATTAAAATTATGGTTACAAATATGTATTCCGCCTACTGCGACTGATATTCTTGTAGGAAGAAGCAGGCTCTTTTGATTTTTTAGGGTTTGGATTTGTGTTTTGCAAAAATCAAATGTGTCTGATTGGGGGTGGCAAATTACTTTTGAAGTTCTTAATTCAATAATAAATGATCAATTTGTTTCGATTTTTTCTGTTTTCTGCTGATGCATAACGATCACGCATATGCAGAGGTGTGGACATACCGAAAATCTTCTCCGATACGACAATCTACCAACTTTATATACTTTCCAATCGTAAAGATAAACCTTTTTTGTCCACACTTATGTTATATGCACTGTTATGTCGGGTTTCTCATCGAAGCTATTCAATTTCTTTTTACAATAGGTTTACTTAACAACTATATTTTTACGGGGGGTCTCTCTGCGATTGCAGACATACTCTTTTATGGACGATTTGAGTGTGGGCATAATGTGTCCATAAATGTGTATGGCTTATGCGTTTGCTTTTGTAATTAATGTTTATTAGACACTAGTCAATTTTCCGAATTTACATATTGGACAAGTTCCATGTGAACTATTCCATACATATTTTCCAACACCCAATTTCTTCAAGCATTTGTTACAAGCTATTTTACCGTTAGTTTTACAGTGACTTGCTTTGCATTTAAAAAACACCTTTGACGAAAAAAAGGATTTTTCATCGCCACATAGATAACACCCTTCTTAGACATACTGATTTTTTTAGTTATAAAGCATGATGTTTCAATATGATATATGATAAAACGTTAAAAGGCAAAATAATTTTTATAGCATTTATGAGCATTTTTTGATTTCTACCATATTTAAAATCAATTTTCGCATTGCTTACGATTTCTAGTACGGATTTCGATGATTTTTCAATTTTATCCAAAACTATATCTTGTAATTGATTAAAAAATATATTGATGCCAACAAAAAACAATATGGCGATGTGAATTAACCTCTTTATAATGAAAGAACCTGGGTAAATTAAGGTTCTATTAATTGAAATAGAACCGATTTTCATAGGCTTTGACAGATTATATAATCCTTAATTATTATAGTTAACATAACTATCTCTTTTTCGAATTCAAGTTTTTTACTAATTTCTTTTTTGTATCATCTTTCACACCACTTCTTTTAGTCTTTTCCGCTCTTGCAGAATTATACTCAAGGTTTTTCTCTGTTGTTTGATCACTTTTGTCTTTTGACATAATTTTTTGTTTTATAATGTTTGATGAAATTTACTAATTATTTCTATATATGTTCAGTGTTCCTTATAATTATAGGCATCTGTAACAGTACCAGTCAGTTTACAATTACTATCAAATGATGTTTCAAAGCTTATTGAAAACGAAATATCATAGACATATCCTTTACTATAAATATCTACAACTAATTCATCTCCATCCATACCATAATTCTTCACTTCAAAACTAGCTCTACTTGATACCGTGAATTCTGCGATACTCTTAATTGAATACCAGTTTTCTTTTACTAATTTACGAACCTTAGATGTGGATGGTTTGCATGATTTGTTTATACTATGAAATGAATCTGACCTTTTATCGCTACTATTAAAACTCCCATTGGTATAGGAAGAGGAAATAATTGCAATAATAAAAAGTACTAGAATGATTGATAAATACTTCATGGGTTAAATTTGTTTAGTGTATTTATAAGTTGTTTCGTTCACTATAATTAATCATCGTACCGTGGGTCTCCAGGTAAATATGCATATACCGAAGAACGGTTATCTCTAAACAAAGTACTACAATGTGGGCATCTCCCTTCAAATTTATTATGTGGTGGCACACATTCGTCGCAGAATAGTCCATTACATTTACTGCATTGTAATACTGGTTATTCTCCGTATCCTTTGTGATTGCAATTCGGACAATTATTGATTTTTTTCATATTCTTGTTTTATCTTTATAGTAAATAATTATGTCAGCCTTTTTATTCCTTCAACAGTCTCCGCACTTCTCCAGTATTCAACTTAAATAAGTAGATTCCCGAAACATATTTATTAACAGCATAACTTCGATGAATTCGTAGAATGTCAGGATTATTATAGTAACTAATAAAATTACTTAACGAGGTATAGGTAAATTGTGTTTTGTCAATAGTCACTATATTGATACCTCCCAGTTCTGCTTTGACATAGATTATATTATCTGATGGTATTCTATCAAAAAACTTAGTATTCCCTTTGACAAATACATCTTCCGTTGTATCAAATGGGCAAGAATTACGAGATTGAGATATTAATGCTTCTTGAATTTTTGATGATGACTTTGACATCACTAATTCTATAGCAACGAATAGCCTTCGTTCATCTACTGGTTTCAGAATATACTCTTCAAATCTCACGTCTTTTATACGCTCTAAAGTGGATTTGTCAGAATAAGAAGTAGTGAATATAATAGAGGATTGGCTCAATAAGTTTATCTCCTTTGCTAACTCTATGCCATCGAGATCACTATTCATCAATCCTATGTCTACAAATGAAAGGAAAATGTTTTCTTGTTTGCATACCAGTAACGCTTTCTTAGCATTGGCAGCTTCAAATATCTTGAAATACCAAGTTCTTTTAGGTTATTGACAATTGTTTCTCGATGGATAAATTCATCTTCAACGACAAGTATAGAGATATTCTTTGTTCTCATTATAAAGGCATGTTTAATTCAAAATTAAAACCCGAAGTTACATTTATTTTATAAATTCCTTGCAGTTGGTTTACAAGTCCACTTATTAGATTTTGCCCTGTACCTTTTGCTTTTTTTTGTTTTACTACATGCCCATTATCCGTATATTTCATAGAAAATTTATCATTAACTATGGTTGCCTCTACCGATATTTTAGGATTGCTGTTGCCTTCAAATGCATGTTTTATAGAATTAGTTGTCAACTCATTGATGATAAGAGCAATGAGCGACATTTTACTTGAATCAATTTTATTATTGGGTAATGATAGGTCGTACTTGATATCAATATTAGACAGGCTATATATATTATTGGATACAACTTCTTCGATTACTTCTTTTAGACTTACTCTAGACAATTCATCATCATCGGACAATCTACGATTGACAGCTGATAATGCTTTTAGTTTATTTTCGCTTTCTTCTATTAATTGTTTAGCTCCTATGTCTTCAACTTTGTATTTTTGATTGGAAATAAGATTGGTAGCGAGAGCTAATTGATTTTTGGACCGATGAGCAATTTCTCGACTTATAAGACTGATTTTGACATTTCTGTCAGCTAGTGTTTTATTGAGGTCTTTTTGCTTATTTCGTTGTTTGAAGATGATGAATAATAAGGATGAGAGTAATAATATTCCGATACCTCCAAGAGTTGTAAGAAGTTTTTGGCTTTTCAGCTTGATTTTTTCTAGTTTTTGTTGAGCAATGAGTTTATCGTTAACTGATTCTTGTTTTTCAAGTTGATAAACTGACTCAATCTTTTTTATTTCGGCAATGTTAATATTTTTATAGATTGTATCCTTGATAGAATAACTATTCAATAAGATTTCATAACTTTTTTTATGTTTTCCAATACCTCTAAGTGCCTTACTATAGTAATAATTTAGATTTTGTAATTCCAAATCAGTTACATTTTTAGTTGTTTTAGCTTTATTAAAGAAATTGATAGCTTCTTTTGGTTTATTACTTTCTAAAAGAAGTTTACCTTTTAAGTAGTAAGAATTAAATGCTCCAATGGGTCTTTTAGCTTTTTTATTATATTCAATGACTTTATTAATATATGACAATGATTTTTTCTTATCTCCAATATTGTTATACAACCTTGCATATACACTGTAAGTTCTTAGTACTCCTAGCTTATTTCCAATTCTATTATACACAACATTGGCAGAATCAATTAATTCAATATTCATTGTATTTGTTTCAAGACCATTTGATGCATTCATAGCACCATAATTGTAATAAGCATTTGCTAAAACTAGCGAATTCAAGTGTAATTCACTTTGGTTAATAACCTTTAAATAATACTTTTTAGCATTCTGATGGTCTTTTAGAGTTTTGTATACTAATGCAATTCCACTAAGAACGGATAGACTAGCTTTTGAATCACCTAAAATAGTAAATACGGAATCCGCTGTGATATAATGATTTATTGCATTCTCATAGTTTCCAATTAAGTTTGATAAATTACCCATGTTGTACGATACTTTCCCATAAAATATAAGACGTGTTTCTTTAGGTATTGTTTGAAGTAATTCAAGTCCGATCTTATATGCAATATTATATTCTTTCTGAATGGCATGGCTTATTAGTTTTGTATTAAGAAGCCCCATAATTATTTTATTATCCTTTGAAAGTCTAGCATAATTTAACCCAATTACTAATAAAGAATCAAATAGTACAACATCTTCACGTTCTTGATAAACTGAAGCCCTATTTTGGTATGCTTCAGCTAAGCTAGCATAGTTTTCTGTTCCGCTATATTTTATAACTTCACAAAACATAGAATCTGCTTTTATATAATTATTATCTTTTAGATATTGCAAACCAATACTATTTAAGGATTTTAATAAAGTCGTATCTTCTTTTATCTGTCCGTTACTATTTGTTGAAAATAATAAGAACGTGATTAGAAGGAATATTTGGTTTTTCATTGCTTTTCTTTTGTTAACTATTTAAATTTGTTTTGATAATTTGAGAGGACTGAGAAGTGGTTAACAGTGACTGTGATGTGTGATTTGGCTTTGAGCGTCGGCAGACATCTCTGTCGCTGTACGGGTGGCATTTTATATATGATTGGTTTATTATTCTATGCTTTTTTTCTTTTCTAATCCGACATAACGGTTCATGTATGAGCAGTGGTGGATTTAACCAATTTTTTCTTATACACAAATGTTTATTTTAAATTTCAAATATCCCAAGATAAAATATTTTATCCACCATTGCTTTATACGTGTTGTTATGAGCTTTATTTATTAATTGGAAGTTTGATCAAGAAATTCATCTACATCTTTTTTAAACTTTTGCATTGACGGTTTATGTGTGTACATCATATGACCTGCTTCGTAATATTTCATAATAATATTTTTCTTTAATTCAGAATCTAACCCCATATGATTAATAGAATGCTCTACACCATAGAAAACAGTTGCTATATCGTAATATCCATTGAGAATTAGAATCTTCAGATTCGGGTTTCGTTTCATAGCTGATATCATGTCGGGTAAGGTACTGACTGCTACCTGTGCGTTCCAAATCACATTTCCGCTGTGATTCCAATCCCATTTAAAGTCCTTTCTAGAACTAGTGCTTGTTGTATAACTTAGATCTTTTCGAACCTTTAATTCATTGTACAAATAATCTTTGTAGGCTGAAATATAAGGGGAAGAAATAGCATCGCTCTGAGGATCGGTTAGGGCAATCTGAGATAGCAAATCTTCATTTACACCAGTAAACCGTGAATCAAGTCTTCCTACTGATAACCCTTCTGTTCTCAGTAACTCCTGAAAGTACTCACTGTTGGTGACTCGTAAATCAGCCATCAGCCAATAATTCTTACTTAAACCTGAATAATCTTCTAATTTTTGAGCCACTGCATTCTTTTCTAAATCTGTTAATTGATCACCCTTTAGGAGTGCAAGGGAATATTCATTTTCAGTAAATTTCCGAACATCCTTTAAAAAAGACTCAAGATTCTTGCTCTTATCCTTTACTTTATTGTGATACCATGCAGTAGCAGCGTAAGTAGGAAAATGAATTAAATATGAAACATCATCGCCTGGTCCAAACAACAAGTGTTGTAAATCAAACACAGCAGAAACCATAATAACCCCATTCATCGATATGCCTTTGTCTTGGAGGTGTTTAACCAAACCTGCATTTCTAAATGTACCATAACTTTCGCCTAGTAGATATTTAGGAGCATTAAACTTTTCTGACCGAATTAGAAACTGTTCTATAAATAGTCCGATACTTCGTATGTCTTGGTCAACTCCCCAAAAATCTTCCCATTTTGATTCACCAATGGGTTTACTAAAACCAACACCAATTGGGTCTATCATAACCAAATCGGCTTTATCTAGTATAGAAAATTCGTTATTAACTACTTTATAAGGAGCAGGTTTTGTGTAGTTTGGGTCATTTATTTCAACTCGCTTTGGACCTAAAACACCAAAATGTAACCAGAAGGAAGCTGATAGTGGGCCTCCATTAAATGCGAAAACGATTGGTCTATTTTCATTTGCCCCGGTCTTCTTATAATGGGTAAAACCAAATAATGCAATGGGTTTATCATTTTCATCTCTTAACTGAACTGCCCCTGTTTCAGCATCAAGATTTATTGTTTTTCCATTAATTGTTACTGATTGTGTTGAGGTAAATGTTTCACCCTTTGGTAATTCCTTTTCTTCAGGTTTCTCTTGAGCGAATGATGCTATGGCAAAAAGTATAAAAATGGAAGTGAGAAGGTGGTTTTTCATATTGTAGTATTTTGATTAATTTATTCAGTTTTTTCTTGCGATTTATTGCTCATAACTTACTTATAAACAGAACAAACATATATTTATATTCCGTTTTTTGTCCATTCCAAAGATAGGAAAAAATGGAGAAATGGTCAAATAATACAATTATTACTGAAAACTCAATAGATAAAATTCTAGTATATTAAATTTAGCGACTACCCCCAACTGGTAATCTATGCCCTATTTTAAGTTGTCAAGCCTATGTCTTCAATTGTAATATCTATTATTGAATTAGACTTGATTGTTAGATAACCCATCCGTTTCTGTATAATTTCTAAAAGAGTTTCTGCTATAAAAATAAACCTCACCTCCATTACTTCCAAACCAAAGATTGCCATTACTGTCTAATAATCCGTTATTAAAAACATTTTCGGTTTTAGAACTTTATTTTCTTCAATTGAGTATAGTCCAGAAGAAATGATTGTTGTTTTACTATCTCTTTCTTTAGTTGTCAGTCTTTGTCCATTGAAACTAAAATCACGGTTATAATTAATAGAAAACCACGGAAAAATAAATGTGCTTTACTCATTATTTCATGTGGTTGTGGGTTCTCTGTTGTAATTGCAAATTACTGACATTTGCAGTATACAGTATTGTGTAACAAAAACTGTCGTGAGTAGCACTTATAAATTCTAAAATTAGGTGTTAATCAAACTATAATTCAAAACTATGGTTAAGTAAGTACACAAAACCGTTAAAATCTACAAAAGTTTTTATTCTTGTCTCAATCTAAATGACTAAATTTAAGCTTGTGTATATTTTTTCAATCAAAACAAAGACTAATACTTACTTATGAAAGATCAATCGCTTTGGTATCTTGAAAATATAGATGTAACAGGAATATTCTGCCCTAAAAAATTAGGATCAAGTACTTCTAGTCATTCAGAAAAAACTTTTAAGAAAGGAGAATACATATATCTTCCAGATCAAAGTGCAGACAAGGTATATTTTTTGACATCTGGTAGAGTGAAAATTGGCACTTATGGAGAAAATGGTAAAGAAATTACAAAAGCAATACTTAATACTGGAGAAGTATTTGGAGAATTGTCTATGATAGGAGAAAGCAAACGTCGTGACTTTGCTTATGCTATGGAAGAGTGCATCATATGTATAATGACTACTGATGAGATGAAATCTGTCATGAAAGATCACAGTGGCATGAGTCTTTTCTTTATGAAAATAATGGGTAGCAGGGTTTTAGAAATGGAACAACGCTTAGAGTCATTAGTATTCAAAGATAGTCGGAGCAGAATTATTGAGTATTTAATAGACCTTGTAAAAAAGAACGGTCAAAGAATTGGTTATGAATGGGTTGTTAGAAAATTTATTACGCATCAAGAAATCGCAAATCTAACTGCCACATCTCGACAAACAGTTACTACAATACTTAATGAATTGCGTACTGACAATTTACTTACATTTAATAGAAAAAGACTCTTAGTAAGAGACTTAGATAAATTGAAGGAAGAAGTATCTTGAAATATCTTAGAGTTTGTCTTGCTGAATAAAAATCATAATGAATATTGTAATTATTAGAAATAAATATTGTATTTTTAGTCATTATAACATTAGACAATAGTAATTAATGGGGATAATTACCAATGTAGTAAGGACTTTAGCAGTACGTGTCCATAAACAAATAGAGTTTATGGCTGAACATCCACATAATTTTCAGCAAAGTACCTTTTCAAAAAATATAAAACATGCCAAAAACACCGTTTATGGTAAAGAGCATGAGTTTTCGAATATTAAGTCATATCAAGATTATAAAAGATTAGTACCACTCAATACTTATGAGGATCTAAGACCTTATATGGATAGAGTAATAGAAGGAGAGAAAAACGTCCTTTGGTCTGGACGACCTAAGTATATAGTAGGTACATCAGGGACAACTGGCGGCATTAAGTATATACCGTTATCAAAAGAAAGCTTACCATACCACTTCAATACTGCAAGAAATGCTGTATTTAATTATACATTGAAGTATGGCTTACTAAAAATATTTGATGGAAAATTATTGTTTTTGTCAGGGAGTCCAGAAATGACAAAAATCGGAAAAATACCGATGGGAAGACTTTCTGGAATAGCTAATCATCAAATCCCAAGATGGTTAAAATTTAATCAGATTCCGTCATACAAAACCAATATCATAGAAGATTGGGAAGAAAAAATATATCGAATAGCTCAAGAATCACTTAAAGAGGACATGACTATGATCAGTGGTATTCCGCCATGGGTGTTAATGTACTATGAATCATTATTTGACCAGTCAGGTGCTAAATCAATTGGAGAATTATTTCCTAATTTCAATTTGTTTGTCCACGGTGGTGTGAATTTTAAACCATATAAAAAGAAATTTGAATCATTGGTTGGCAGAGATATTGATAGTATCGAAACCTATCCATCTTCAGAAGGATTTATAGCATTTCAAGATATAAAAGGAGAAGCAGGACTTTTGCTAAATGTAAACGGAGGCGTGTTTTTTGAGTTTGTTCCAGCAAATCAAATTCATGACACTAATCCAGATAGAATGATGATAGAAGATGTAGAAGTAGGTGTAGATTATGCTATCATTATCAATAATAATGCAGGATTGTGGGCTTCTATTTTGGGAGATGTAATAGAGTTTACTTCTATCAATCCATACCGACTAATTGTTAAAGGCAGGGTAGAACATTTTATCTCTGCATTTGGCGAACATATCATAGCTGGGGAAGTAGAAAAAGCTATGACAATAAGTCTATCTGGTACAGGTATTAACATTTCAGAATTTACTGTAGCTCCACAGGTAGATCCACCAGAAGGGGGACTTCCATATCACGAATGGATCGTAGAGACTGACGATAGTCCACTGGCTTTGTCTGAGTTTGGGAGGATATTGGATCAATGTATGCAAGTCAATAATTTTCATTATAAAGACCTCAGAAAAGGTAAAGTAATAACAAGATTAAAAATAAGTCCAGTACCACGAGGCACTTTCAATGGGTACATGAAAAGTATTGGAAAATTAGGTGGTCAAAACAAAATACCCCGATTGAGTAATGACAGAAATCTTGCAGAACAATTGCTTAGTGGAAATTTAACTTTGTCATAAGAAACCTTACTTGACATTTTACGTTTAATAGATAGTAAATTCAATATAAATTCATGAAATATATATTTTTCAGTTTGTCATTATTATTTGTGCTGTCCAGTAACGATCTGATTGCTCAAAAAGATATCATGGTGCGTGATGAAGGTAATTGGACAACATTGTCTATGGTTACATTTATCCGAGAATATGATGCTGACTTTGGTATAGATGTCCAAAAACCAGTATTAAATCCAATCGTAAAAACTTTAGAAAATAAAGAAATAGAAGTATCTGGTTATATAATACCATTAACAGGAAAAATAGAGCAAAGTCACTTTATGCTTTCTCGATATCCACAGAGTATGTGTTTTTTTTGTGGCAAAGCAGGACCAGAATCAGCGATGCAAGTATTTACAAAAGGAGGGGTGAAAATACCATATACTGATAAAAAAATTAAAGTAAAAGGTACATTGCGAATCAATGTTACTGACATGAATAATCTATTGTACACCCTGGATACTGCTACAGTAATAAAGTAGCAGTATTAGTCTTATTAAATATTAAGAACATTTGCCATGAAAAAAATCGCTATCATACTTTTATCAATTTTTATTTCATCTGTAGCTGTTATGGCTCAAACGACCAAAGCTGAAACTAAACTTAAAAAAAGTGTTTGGAAGACGCTAGCCAAAATTAGTTACAAAAAAGAAATGGACGAACTAATGGGGTTTAAGATCGACAAACCCGTATTTAGTGAAAAAGTGAAGGCACTTGAGGGGACAGAAATTATTTTAAAAGGTTACGTAATCCCAGTAGAAGGTTATAAGTCACATAAAGAATTTATTCTATCTGCTTTTCCATATAATATGTGCTTTTTCTGTGGTGGTGCTGGTCCAGAAACAGTAATGGAGGTCGAAGCATCAAAACCTGTAAAGTATCAAGCAGATGCTATATATCTAAAAGGCACATTACGCCTCAATCCAGATGATATCAATAGACTGATGTACAAAATTGTTGATGCAGAATTAGTAGAAAAACCTTAGTAGATTGATTACTAAAATATAGAGTTGAAGTGAAAATATAAAATCACTATACTCCTAGTCTTGGAACGATCTAAGCAAAACGTAATAAAGTTAAATTTTTAAGAGGGGGTTAGAACTAAAAATTTAAAGCATTAAAGTTATCTAAACAGTACTCTAGGAATACCATGAAAAAACAAATCAGGGTATCTACTGATAGTTGGTATTGCTATTTTATTCTAAATTGCAGAATAAAATATACTACCATGAAAAACTTACTACTTTTTGCTTTTTTCCTACTCAGCAACAATATTTATTCATCAACATATACTGTAGGCACAGGTCATACTTATCTTACCCCAAAATCATTATTCAATGCTAATGTTGTCCAAGACGGAGACACTATCTTAATAGAAGCAGAAACTTATGTTGGGCAAGATGCATTGGAATTGAAATGCTAAAATTTTATAAAAATTAGGCCCGGCTCTCAAAATCACAAAAACGTAGTACACAAATCGACAACCCACAATAAAATCAGTAAGAAAAGACACTTAATATCAAAAGGTAATTTAATTTTCCAAGCTATCACTATATGAGTATAAATTCAATAAAAATAATTATATTTGACATGAATTTTGACTATTGAAGATCAACAATATATGCATTAGTCAGATTCTTATCAAGAAGCAGAAATCTGTATGAATATAGTCGTAGGGAAGTAAAAGAATAGTATGAAATTAGGTTTAATAGGTTTTCCGTTATCACATTCTTTTTCTCCTGGATATTTTTCAGAAAAATTTAAGACACACAACCTACCAAATCATGAGTATAAGGCATATCCGATTGAAGATATAAGTCAGTTATTAGATATTCTTGATCAAGGTGTAACTGGTCTTAATATTACAATACCTTATAAAGAACAAATATTACCATACTTGGATATAATAAGCAATGATGCATACGAAATAGGGGCAGTAAATACATTGAAAATCGAAAATGGTAAACTGGCTGGTTACAATACAGATGTGATCGGTTTTGAAAAATCACTTCTAAAACTTCTTGGCAACGCCAAAATCGAATCTGCGTTAATCCTAGGTACTGGAGGAGCTGCCAAAGCAGTACAATTTGTACTAAAAAAGCTATCAATAAATTATCAAATTGTTTCTAGAAAAGCATCTTACCTTAATTACAAGGACTTGCAAAAACAAGACATTATTAAATCACAACTTATAATAAATACAACTCCGCTCGGAATGTATCCTCATGTTGACAAATGTCCTGATATACCATACGAATATCTTTCTTCCAAACATTTTCTTTACGATCTAGTATATAATCCTGAAAAAACATTATTTTTGAACAATGGAGATGAAAAAGGCTCAAAAACTAAAAATGGCTATGATATGTTAATCATTCAAGCCGAAGAATCTTGGAAAATATGGAACAAATAAATCAAGTATTAAAAAAGGCAAATCCTAAGCCGATACAAAAAATTGATTTTACCAATACGGAAATAGCTTTTAGCAGTAAGACCAATAAAGAGCTTATAAAAATGAAAAGGCTATTTGCATTAATGAACAAACCTCTACTTGTAAAGTGGGGATCAAAATTGGGTTTACTGGCTTTCAAACTTCGATTACCATTTGCAAAGTCAATTGTAAAAAATACGATTTTCGAACATTTTTGTGGAGGTATAAATCTGATAGATTGTCAATCAAAAATCGATACACTTTATAATAACAACTCTCTAACAATCCTTGATTATGGGGCAGAAGGAAAATCATCTGAAGAAGATCTACAAAATGTAGTAGTACAAACCATAATGGCTATAGAGTTTGCAGCATCTAATACATTCGTCCCGGTAGTAAGTACCAAAGTAACAGGAATAGCTGATAATGATTTATTAATAAAAATTCAAGCCAATCAAACCCTTAATGAGAAGGAAGAGAAGGAATACAAAACGCTATTAAATCGATTTGATAAAATATGTTCGAAAGCTTCAGAGCTTGGGGTAGGAGTATTTGTAGATGCAGAGGAAAGTTGGTTACAAGGCACTATCGATGATCTTGTGATGGATATGATGATAAAATATAATAAAGAAAAAGTTATTGTATACAACACATATCAACTCTACAGACATAGCAAACTTGCAGAATTAAAATCTGATCATGAAAAACTTAAAAAAGAAGGTTCATTATTAGGAGCAAAATTAGTGCGAGGAGCATATATGGATAAGGAAAGATTACGTGCAATAGAGATGGATTACAAATCTCCAATACAATTAGATAAGGCAGCAACAGACATCGACTTTGACTCAGCAGTTACTTATTGTATTACCAATCATGAAACCATAGCTTCTTGTTGTGCATCACATAATGTCAAGAGCAATATGCATCAAGCCAAATTAATCCATGATAAAGGATTGGCTAAAGATAATCCTAATTTCAATTTTTGTCAATTATATGGAATGGGAGATTATATTACCTATAATATAGGCAAAGCGGGTTATAATGTAGCTAAATACTTACCTTACGGACCGATTAGAGACGTAGTGCCTTACCTTATAAGGAGAGCAAGAGAAAACTCCTCTGTCACTGGAGAAATGAGTAGAGAACTTGCACTTATAAAGTCAGAAATTAAAAGAAGAAAAATATAGTAGCATATCATTGCAAACACTTATTTAAAATTCTAAAATAATATTACTAAATTTATTTCATATGAATATTCTTATCGTTTCTGCTACTTCATTTGAGATAGCTCCATTATTAAGATTTCTTGACAATAGTGCAGAGAAGTTATCATTCTTTGAGTATAGTTTTAATGGCCATAATATCTATCCATTGGTAACTGGAGTCGGTGCACTTAATACCGCATTTGGAATGGCAAGATACAAAGCGATGGAAGATGTAGGTGTTGTATTTAATGTTGGTTTAGCGGGTAGTTATAGCAATAAATTTAAAATAGGTGATGTAGTTGAAGTAATGAAAGACCGTTTTGCAGATCTTGGTGTAGAAGAAAACGATGGATCTTTTACCGATTTATTTGATCTCAATTTAATAGATAAGCTACAATACCCATATGCTGATGGCTGGATAATAAGTAGCAAACCAAAATATAACACAGGACTACCCAAAGCTGTAGGATTGACAGTCAATAAAGTAAATGGATGTATCGAATCTATTCAAAAAATCAGATCAAAATATGATGCTGATATTGAATCTATGGAAGGAGCAGGTTTTTTGTACGCTTGCAGGAATATGGACGTACCTTGTCATTCTATACGAGCAATATCAAATATGGTAGAACCTCGTAATAAAGAAAATTGGAAAATTGAATTGGCGATTGACAATCTCAATAATGAGCTTATTAGATTATTGAAAAATAGTGTAATTTAATCTTCTGTAAAAAATAATACATGCAAAAAATAGCACTGGCATTACTAATTATCTGTCTATATAACATCTCATATAGCCAGATCGACTTAATCGATAGTAAGAATGCGACCATAAAGTTAGAGCCCGAAACATTTGTTCTTTCTGATTTAGATGAAAACCATAGTTTAAAAAATGGATATTCAACTAAAGTCCAAGTACCTATTAAAAAAATGGATTCGGAATTTATTTCTTTTTCTATTTCGTGGAGACATTTGCAAAGTTCTGCACTCAACTCAACCTTCTATATTAGAGGAAAAGAAAAAACAAACGAGTGGGAAAATTGGAAAATAATAACAATCGACCATCACAATGAAGGTGACGAAGATATACGTTATAGTAATTTAATGTTTTTTGAAAAAGATTATCAAGAACTTGAAATTTTTGTCTTAGGAGCAGATGTAAACACATTCCCTCAAAACATTAAATTGCATTTTTATAATCCGACCAAGTCCCAAATAAATACCAATACAAAAAAAATAACTCAATCAAGAGCTGGTTGTCAATGTTTGCTTTCAGCGTATGAATCCAGAACTGATTGGTGTGATAATTGTCCTATTGGCTCAAATGCTACCCCAACGGATGTATCTCACATTGTCATACATCATAGTGCATCATCAAATTCTGCTACTGACTGGGCAGCAGCAGTAAGGAGTTTTTGGAATTTCCATGTCAATGTAAAAGGATGGGATGATATAGGCTACAATTGGCTAATCGACCCAAATGGAAAGTTATATGTAGGACGTGCGGATAATATAAAAGGAGCACACTACTGTGGAAAAAACTCAAATACTATGGGGATTTGTATGATAGGTACATTTACTGATGTAGCTCCTACTCAACAAGCCAAAACAACATTAGCACAATTATTAGCTTGGAAGACTTGCAAAGAAGATATTGAGCCTCTTGGGTCTTCTTTTCATCCATCAACAAATGCAACGCTTACTAATATTATAGGACATAGAAATGGCTGCTCTACTGAATGTCCGGGTAACACATTCTATCCTCTAATACCTACAATAAAGCAAAATGCGGTCAACATCATAGAAAATGATTGCGAATCTACTGCAACAACAGAGACAAGCAATATTCAAGAATTGAAAGTATACCCTAATCCAAGTAATGGCATTATAAACTTAGATATTCAAAATGTTAGCTTTGAAACAGGTCATATTTATATTATAAATTTGACATCAAAAATAATCTGGGAAAACAACGCTAAAAATTATACGGCAACTGACAAAACTATTCGGCTTGACATTGGTTCTATTCCTCAAGGAATATACATATTGGTCTTAAAGCTTCAAGATCAATTGATAAGAAAAACGATAGTCAAATACTAATGAATACCAATAAAATTAAAACTGTTTGGATTCCAAAAATTGTAGGTTTTGGAATGAATACACTTGGAATTGCGGCTCCGAAATTAGCAGCAAAAATTTCTTTAAAGTTGTTTTGTACGCCACGAAATGGTAAGCTAAAAGACTGGCACAATAAATTTTTGAATACATTTCAAAAAAAATCATTGTCTTATAATGACATAGATATAATGACATACGACAATCAAAAAATTGGTAAAACAATACTGCTGTGTCATGGATGGGAATCAAATAGTGCTCGGTGGAAAAAATTATACGCTCATTTAAAAAATAAAAACTATAGAGTTGTAATGATGGATGCTCCTGCCCATGGAGCTTCTGGTAGCGATGTTTTTCATGGACCATTGTATGCCGAGATGATAGATATCGTCAGCCAACACTATAGACCTGATATAATCATCGGACACAGCATAGGAGGGTTTTCGACAATGTACTATTTGTCTGAAAAGCAACCAACTTGGGTTAACAAATGTATCATTCTTGCTTCTCCAGACAAGTTGACAGATATTACCAAAACTTATTTCAATATAGTAGGACTTAGCAATAGAGTAAAATTAAAGTATGAAGACTTAATTGTAAAAACATTTGGTAAACCAACTTCATTTTTCAGTGCTTCAAGCTTTGTGAAAAAAATAAATACCCCTGCAATAATTATCCATGATGAAAAAGATAATATAAATGGATATTGGGAAGGTGAAAATATTATAAAACATTGGAAATCTGCAAAACTTATCACAACCAAAAACTTAGGTCATGGATTGCAAAACAAAGAAGTATTTTCCAATATAATAGACTTTATTGAGGTTTGATATTTAATTAATATTGGCGGTATTTAATCCGTAATTATAAAGTTGCTCAAAAACATTGACGATATTGTAATCAATCCAATTTAATTACTTTCCTTTATACTCCATTCAATTATGATGACAAAATAATACTTTGAAAAACAAACGCATATTAGTTACGGGAGGTACAGGAG
Source organism: Saprospiraceae bacterium (assembly GCA_036479655.1). Classification (GTDB taxonomy): domain Bacteria; phylum Bacteroidota; class Bacteroidia; order Chitinophagales; family Saprospiraceae; genus CAJXUU01. The sequence goes on along the minus strand of JAZGFO010000222.1, from coordinate 119 downwards.
TATTGGGCACTTATATTGTAAAAAAATTATTGTCAATTGGATATAATAATATCGAAATTTTTAGTAGAAAAGGCGATCCAGGCAATTTACTTTTTTCAGGAAATAGTAAAGTAGTATTT
>JAZGFO010000221.1:0-11048 GCA_036479655.1 Saprospiraceae bacterium | reverse complement strand
TATTAATATCAAAATGAATTGACTTTTCCTGATTGGCTGTAGAATACCTTAAATAACTATTACCAAATATATTGAGTGATTTAGTTTTACCAAAGTTCAATTTTGGGTTTTTAGTTCTAAAATGAATGACTCCTCCTATAGCATCGCTACCATATATCAATGAACCAGGCCCATACAACACTTCTAATCTATCCAACATAGCAATATCAATAGTAATCGCACTTTGAAGATGTCCGCTCCTATAGATTGCATTATTCATTCTCACTCCATCCAACACCAATAAAACCTTATTTGCCTCAAAACCTCTTACTACAGGACTCCCTCCACCCATTTGACTTTTTTGTATATATACATCCGCATGTTGAGTTAATGCATCAGCACTTGTTTGAGGGTTTGTCAATTCAAATATTTTTGCATTGATGCTTTCTACTTTTCCTGCCAGGTCACGACTTTGGTTGTCAGTACGCCCTACTACTTGCACTTCATCTAATAGCAAGCCCGTCTGCATATAAACCAACCCATCAACAATATCGATTAATCTTGCACTAAATTGTTGATAACCCAAATATTGAAACACAAATACATCTTCGTTATAGGCATTTGGAATCTCAATCATACCAAGAGTATCTGTTAACCCGGTATAAGAAAAATCTTTATTAAAAACTTCTACAAATTCGATTGGTAATCCTTCATTATCCAACACAGTGATAGTAACTTGGCCGTATACCGAATTAAGAAAACCCATAAAAAACAAAAAATATAAATATCTGTAAAATGCCATAGTATCGTGATAATAAAACCGAATGTAACTTAAATATATAATTAGTATTACAACAAAAGTAATATTTTTGAATTAGTGATTATACAATAATTACAATTTAGCCTCTGCATCACTTTATTAAGATAAAAATTGCAAAAAGTTTTGTTTTCCAAATATTTCCTATATGTTTGTATCTATATGAATACAACATTTACATACAATAACTATTACTTTTGGTTTTATTTTGATAAATAAACCAGGGACTGTTATAGTATATACTAATATAATAAAAAAGGACCTGAAGAAATTCAAGTCCTTTTTTTTGTTAAAAAACAATTGAGATGAACACATATTCTAAAACTAATAATTATTACTTCTTTGGCTTCTGGCTTAAGGCTACTTAATTATTTAGAATAAATATCAAATAACAGTAGCCCTTAGTTTTTAAAGATCTGAGGGCTTTTTTAATATATGAAACAAATAAAAAAAATAGCAATTCAGGGTTATCCCGGAAGTTTTCACGATGCAGTATGCAAACAGTACTTTGATCAAAAAGTAAATGTAATACCAGCAGATAACTTTAATATTCTTGGATCCTTATTGTCGTCAGGATCTGTAGATGGCGCGGTGATGGCTATCGAAAACTCAATCGCTGGGACTATATTACAAAACTATCGAATACTAAGAGAAGAAAAACTATGGATAATAGGAGAACAGTATTTAAGAATAAAGCACAATTTATTGATTAATGCTGGTACAAAACGAAGTGATATTACAGAAGTCCATTCTCATCCAATGGCAATAAATCAATGTTTGATATACCTACGTAAAAACCTAAAAGCAAAATTAGTAGAAACAGAAGACACTGCATTAAGTGCAAAAAAATTAGCTATTTCTAAGCAAAAAAATGTTGCCGTAATAGCTAGTAAAGAAGCTGCTAGACGCTATGGGTTAGAAATATTGGATACAGATATTGAGACCAACAAGTCAAATTACACTAGGTTCTTTTTCCTTCAACAATCAAGAGCCCGCCCTACTATTGATGCCAACAAAGCAAGTATCTACATAAAAATCCCTGACAAAAAAGGACAACTTATGAAAGTACTTCAAGTGATAGATCACCATGATTTAAATCTTAGCAAGCTACAATCATACCCAGTATTAGGGACATTGAGGTCATATTTTTTTCACCTTGATATTGAATTTGATCAACTACAACAATACTTAGACCTAAAAGTCGACTTAAAATCAATAACTAACGAATACACAGAATTGGGAATTTACAAGAGAGATGAAATTAATATTAACAACAACCCAAAATCATGAATATCACGCAAGCCGACAGATTAAACAGTGTATCAACCTACTATTTTGCCAAAAAATTAGCAGAAATAGATCAGATGAATAAGATCAATGATATTCAAGTAATCAATCTTGGAATAGGGAGTCCAGATTTACCCCCACCGCCATCAGTAATTGACACACTTAGATCTTCAGCTTTGCTGGCTGATGTCAACAAATATCAATCATATAGAGGGATTCCTCAGTTAAGAAAAGCATTCAGTACTTGGTATCAGAGACATTTTAATATTAATATTGATGCTGAAAAAGAAATATTGCCTCTTATTGGTTCTAAAGAGGGAATAATGCATATCCATATGGGAATAATAAATCCTGGGGATATAGTATTAGTACCCGATCCTGGTTATCCAGCTTATGCAGTAACTGCAAAATTAGCTGGTGCTACTGTTCTCAAATATAACCTATTAAAAGAAAATAATTGGTTACCAGATTTTCATGAATTAGAAAAAATGGATCTGAAAAATGTGAAAATAATGTGGCTCAATTATCCCCATATGCCCACAGGGGCAAAAGCAAATCTTGCCTTTTATAAAAAAATAGTAGCATTTGGCTTACGCCATAATATTATCATTGCTCATGACAATCCTTATGCATTCATTCTTAACGACAAGCCTATCAGTATTTTTGAAGTAAAAGGAAGTAAGGACTGCTGTTTAGAATTGGTAAGCTTAAGTAAGTGCTACAATATGTCAGGATGGAGAATTGGAGCGTTAATTGCAAATAAACAATTGATAAATGTAGTTTTGAAATTTAAATCAAATATGGATAGTGGCATGTATAAACCATTACAATTGGCAGCAATAAAAGCACTAGAAATGGACCAATCTTGGACAGACCAATTAAATGAAAAATATAATAAACGAAGAGTGGTAGCAAGAACAATAATGACACATTTAGACTGCCAATACCAAGAAAATTCAGCAGGACTTTTTGTATGGGGAAAAGTTAATACCTCAATAAATAACACACTACAATATTGTGATACAATACTACAAAATTCTAAAGTTTTTATCACACCAGGCGAAGTATTTGGCAAAAATGGTAAACGTTATATTAGAATGTCATTGTGCAATACAGTGCAAGTACTTAATGAAGCATTGGAAAGAATTAAAAAGATGAAAAGATGAAAATAGCTGTAGTAGGGTTGGGATTAATTGGTGGTTCGATAGCATTGGACTTACGTTCTCAGATCACTGTAAATGTAATAGGAGTAGATGCTAATAAGCAACATTGTAATACTGCTAAAAACATGGGTCTTGTAGATTGTATTATGGATCTTGATAGTGCGATTATTGCCTCCAAAGTGATAATACTTGCTACACCTGTAGATGTAATAGAGACACTACTGCCCCATATATTGGACAATATTGGCACCGACACCATAGTGATGGATGTAGGATCTACCAAGAGTGATATCTGTATCAAAGTAGGCAATCACAAAAACAGAAAACAATATGTAGCTACTCATCCTCTTGCTGGAACAGAATATTCTGGACCAGAAGCTGCCTTAAAAAACTTATTCAATGGCGCAAAAAATATAATATGCGAAAAAGATAAATCGAGTAAAAAAGCACTTCAAAGCGTACTTGATATATGCCATAGCTTAGGTATGATTACAAATTATATGTCACCTATCGAACATGACAAACATTTAGCTTATGTATCTCATCTATCTCATGTCACCTCATTTGCATTAGGACTGACAGTACTGGATATTGAAAAAGATGAAAAACAAATATTTAATCTTGCAAGTACAGGATTTAGATCAACATCGAGATTAGCAAAAAGTAATCCTAAAACATGGGCAGCTATTTTTGGCAAAAACAGAAAACATCTTTGTGCTGCTTTAGATGGATATATCAATACTATTCAAAAATTTAGAAAAGCAATAAGCGAAAATAATATTCCAGAAATGGAAAAGCTAATGAGAGAAGCAAATAATATAAAAAGAATACTAATCGAAAACAACAACTAAAACTAATTACTAAAACTATAAACATGAAAAATACATTTTATCCAAAACAAAACAGACCATTGATTATCGCAGGACCATGTTCTGTTGAATCAGAAAACCAACTAATAGAAACTGCTGTACGATTAAAAGCTACAGGAACAGTTGATATGATTCGTGGAGGCATCTGGAAACCTCGTACTCGCCCAAATTCTTTTGAAGGTATAGGAGCTATTGGACTGCCATGGATGAAAAAAGTAAAAGAAATCACAGGGCTACCAGTAACGACCGAGGTTGCCAAGGCTAGTCATGTAGAAATGTGCTTAGAATTTGGAATAGATGTGTTGTGGATAGGCGCCCGTACTACTGTCAATCCATTTGCAGTCCAAGAAATAGCAGATGCCCTAAAAGGAGTTGACATTCCAATAATGGTAAAAAATCCAATTAATCCAGACCTTGGATTATGGTTGGGAGGCGTAGAAAGATTACAAAAAGCAGGACTCAATAAAATAGCAGCTATCCATAGAGGATTTTCATTTTCTGGAGAAAAATACTACCGTAATAGACCCCAATGGCAATATCCAATTGACTTTAAGCAAGAAAAACCAGATATCCCAATGATCAATGACCCATCACATATCTGTGGCAGAAGAGATATCCTTCAAAAAGTATCTCAAAAAGCTATGGACTTAAATTTTGATGGCTTAATGGTAGAATCACACATTACCCCTGATGAAGCATGGTCTGATGCAAAACAACAAATAACTCCTGAAGTATTTGGAGATATGATCAATAATCTAATACTTAGAGCATACGATCCTAAAAATAATCCTCAGCGTACTGTTTTAGAAAAACTGAGAAAAGAAATTAACCTTATTGATGACGAATTGATAAGTATATTATCATCAAGAATGAAAGTAGCTCGTGATATTGGAGCCTACAAAAAAGATAATAATATAACCATACTTCAACCAGATAGATGGAATCAAATCTTAGAAAAGTACAAGAAAAAAGCAAGTGCGCACGAACTAAGTGATGAATTTATTATTAAATTTATCAAAGCAGTCCATGACGAAAGTATAAATCAACAAGAAGATATTTTAAATAAATAAAAGGATCCTAAATAGAATAATAAAATAACAAAATAAATAAACACCAAAATATATAAATTAAGGAATTTAAAATAATAAGTCCACTTCTTATATTATTATCTCCAATTGATTAATTTTAGGTTTATAAATTTAATTATTGGTGTAATATATAAATGAATAGAGACCTTTTCATATTAGAAAAACTTGAAAAAGAACTTAGTTTAAAGCAGTTGCAAATCAAAAGTTTGTTAACAATTACGCAAGCTATCAATGATAATGTATCTGCTGAAGGGTTGTTTAATATGTATAAGTCCTTCTTGAGTTGGGAAATGGGATTAGAAAAAATGGCCCTCTTTGTTATTTCTGATGATGGGTGGAAGTGCACAAGTGTTATTAACTATCAGAATAAATATATTGATAAAATTGTAGACTTAATATTAGACCATAAGAGATTACATACAATTAAGGAAACTGATGATCAAGTATTGCAAGAGTTTGATATTATTATTCCAGTGTATCACAAAAAAAATCCTATTGCCTTTTCACTAATTGGTGGAATAAAAGAAAAAGAAGACATTTACAATAAGATTCAATTTATAACTACAATTACCAATATTATAGCAGTTGCAATAGAAAACAAAAGATTGTTTAAAAGGCAATTGCAACAGGAGGGTTACAAAAAAGAAATGGAATTAGCCGGAGAGGTTCAGCGTATGCTAATACCTGACAAATTGCCAAATAAAAAACAATATGCACTCTCCAAGATATACAGACCACATTCTAATATTGGAGGTGACTACTTAGACTATATAAAATTTAGTGAAGACAAATTTGCAATGTGTATAGCAGACATATCTGGCAAAGGAGTTGCAGCAGCACTACTAATGGCAAATTTTCAAGCACTAATTCAAAATTTAATATATCAGTTTAGAGATTTAGAAACATTTATTTTTGCTCTTAATCAAGCGGTATATCAGATTACAAAAGCTGATAAATACATCACTTTTTTTATAGCCGAAGTTGATACAACAAAAAATACTTTGACCTATATAAATGCCGGTCACTACCCTCCAGTATTGATCAATAAAGGTAAAATAATAAGATTGGATAAAGGGAGTACCTTTATTGGAGCATTTGAAAATCTTCCAGAAATTAACGAAGAAGTTATAAATATTGATGGAGAAACACTTATTTTATGTTTTACAGATGGGCTAGTAGACCTCCAAGATGAGCATGAAGAATTTTTTGATGATAAAAAAATTGAAGCTTTTGTTGAAAAACATGAAAAAGTTAGTCCAAATGAGTTTAATGAAAAATTGCAAGAAGAAATAGATAAATTTAGAGGAGATAAAGAATTTTCTGATGATATTGCAATTCTTACTTGTAAAATATACTAATACAAATGAACCAAAGAAAATATCAACCAAGACGAAGTAGAATAACTGCTGCAATAATATCCTTCTTTTTAGGTGCTGTAGGTGGTCAAAAATTTTATTTGCGCCAAACAGGTTTGGCAATCTTTATGGTAATGGCCTTAATATTTACCAACGGATTCACGATGCCATTTTTTGCTATTTTTGGAGTTTTTGAAGCCATCAAATTCCTCAATATGTCGGATCAAGAATTTGACAGAAGACATAACAGATACTCCTCTTCTAATCGTCGAGACGACTATCTTGCAAATAGAAAAGATAGGCAAGTAAAAAGAGGAAGAGGTAATCTACCTGCTCAAAGAAGACGTCAGAATCCTAGCAGATCTTCAGTACAAAAAGCGAATCCATTTAAAAATAGTGGTATAAAAAAATATAAAGATTATGATCTTGAAGGTGCTATCCTGGATTTTGCTCAAGGATTAGATATTAATCCACAAGATGTAGCGTTACATTTTAATATTGCTTGCGCCTACTCTATGACCGAAGAAAAAGAAAAAGCATACCATCACTTATCAAAAGCTGTGGAACTAGGGTTTAAAGATTTTGAAATGATTAAAACTAAAGACGATTTAGCATTTTTAAGAATCCAACCCGAATATGATTCCTTTAAAGAAAATGGATATCAACTAACTGGCAATATGCACCAAGCTACTAAATCAGCTCAAGGGTCTAATAATACTGTTCAAAAAGAAGAAATAACTGATGATGTATTATTATCCCAACTTAACAAACTCGCACAATTAAGAACCAAAGGCTTATTGAGTCAAGAGGAATTTAGCTTAGAACGTAAAAAATTATTGCGGCGTTAATATTTCACTAAAATAATAGCTCATCAATCCACTATATTAGTAAAATACTTGTCCATTTTATCTAAAGGGCGACATTTTTTAAAAATAAACGATGGCAAATGGGACATTTTTGGTACATTGATTGTTATATATAAAACAAAGAATTTTTTGTTTCTTTTAATAACGATAATTTGATAGCCAAAGAAATCATATCATACGAATTAGCACCATTGCATACCACTGATACTGGTGAAGCAGCATTGACAATGATGAATATATATCATGTCAAGCATCTTCCTATAGTAGATGAGGATCAATTTTTAGGCTTAATGTCTGAAGAAATCATTCTTAACAATGACTTGGACAAACCAATCGGCTCTTATTCTTTAGGAATAGCCCGACCTTTTGTAAATGAAACAGAACATATATTTGAAGTTATGAGTAAAATGGCAGAGAGTAACCTGACTGTTGTACCCGTAGTAGACCACAATGATGATTATCTTGGGCTAATTACTCAAGATGATTTGATTCAATATTATGCTCAAAGCTTTTCTTTTTCTGAACCAGGAAGTATTCTTGTAATAAGTACTTCAAAACCAAATTATAGTCTTGCAGAAATATCAAGAATAATAGAATCGGAAAATGCTGCAATACTTAGTACATTTCTTACTACCTCTAATGATACTTCAGAAGTTCAAGTGACATTAAAAATAAATAGACAAGACATTAATGATATTATAGCAGCTTTCCAACGTTTTGATTATCAAATTACTGCCTCTTTTTCTGAGTTTGCTTATATAGATGATCTTAAAGAAAGATATGATTCCCTGATGAGTTATCTCAATGTCTAATGCCAATATTTTTAAGGAATTTTCGACAGAAGAGTTTACTTAATAAAGTTTTCTACACTCTTGTTACCTGCTTATACTGTATAGTATCATTATCGGCTCAAGCCCAATCAAATGAGTATTTTATTATTGAAAATGTAATCGTAGAAGGCAATTTAAAAACTGATGACATTATCATTTTCAACGAATTAGACTTACTGCCCGGTGATACGGTCTATTTGTCAGAATTTAGTATTCGCAAAACTTACAATGAAAAAAGACTCTATAGTACAGCACTATTTACAGATGTAGCAATTAATATTAAAAATTGGAATGTTGAAGAGTCTATTGGTGATATCCATATAACACTGCAAGAAAACTGGTACATATATCCTTCTTTAATTTTTGAACTAGCAGATAGGAATTTTAGCGTGTGGTGGTCTGACCAAAAAAGAGATTTTAGTAGAGTAAATTATGGACTTGGATTAGAACATATAAATCTCACTGGACACAAAGACAAATTGAAATTAAAATTTCAACAGGGTTATACACACAAATATGAAATTAAATATAACTACCCATATATATCTAACAATTGGGGAATGTTTGGCGAAATATTTTATTCAAATCAAAAAGAAATAGGATATATCACAGATCAAAATAAAACACTTTTTCAAAAACATGATGATGAAAGAGTATTACTACAGCGGTTCCGAACAGGAATGGGTATTAATTACCGCCAAAATGTTTTTCAATTTCATAATATTAAGATAGAATATCATCACAATCAAATAGACAAATATGTTGCAACTGAACTAAATCCTGATTATTTTTTAGATGGTAAAGACGGTATCCAGTTTTTCTCATTAAAATATGATTTTACTTACGATCACAGACTCTTCAACCTCTATCCGGAAGGTGGATACATGCTCTTTGGAAATATTACTAAAGAAGGCATAGGTATATTTGGAGATTTTGATAATTTGTCAATTTCTGGTGGTTTTGAAAAGCACTTTATGCTAAATAAAAACTGGACTTTCGGAGGTAGATTCAAAGCAAAAACCAATCTTTTTAGACGTAAAATTGCATTTGCCAATAATACTGGCCTAGGCTATGGCAATGACTTGGTACGAGGATATCAATCTTATGTCATAGACGGTACTGACTGGGTCATACTTAAGACTTCATTACGCTACAAGCTACTTGACAAGAATCACAACTGGGGAAAAGCAATGGCACTTAAACAATTTAAAAAAATGAATATACGGCTTTACATAAGAGCAAACCTTGACTTTGGATATGTAAATGAACCTACCTATACTGCTACTAATACGCTAAATAATAAACCTCTAATTGGATTTGGACCAGCAGTAGATGTTTTACTATTCCACACCTACAAATTGTCTTTCGAATACAGCTTTAATCATTTAGGCCAAGCTGGTTGGGATTTACGTTCTGCATTTAATTTTTAGAAAAATATTTTTTACGGTTAGTAATTCCTATTACAAAACTGCAAAAAGCAACTATTGTGGATTTTTAATCTAATATTTCGATATAATTGCCCCATACCCAACCTTCTTTATCGGCATATTGAATTTTACACCATTTACCAGTTTGACCTTCAAGAACCAAAGTCTCTTCATCAAAATACAAAACTTTAACAATACTACTGTCAGGAATTCTAATAACCACTTCAGCACTAAGATTCGGGTCTATTCTTAAATTTAGCGCATTAGCCGTTGTATTTACTTTTGCATTTCTATATGGACTAGCCGCAAGCATCTCATCAATTACACCTTGCAGGGAATCAACATTCATTTCTTGTTTATAAATAACTTTTTTTAATTGCTTTCGGCTCAGATTAGCGTCTTCTGCACAAATAACCCAATTGTACGAATCTGTAATAACTTCTGTCGGACTTTTTCCTCTTTGACTAGCTACAAATATCCATACCCCAGTCAAAACCAACAGTATTGGATACCAATATTTATCAGACTTAGAAGAAGATTTACTATTGTATCTCGAATTAGACATCTAAAACAAATTTGAAATTCGGCGTGGGAGAGTATACCTGTTATTAAGAATGTACAAATGTATCAATTATTTTCATTTTATAATTCTAAATCAAATGATATTTAATAAAATATATTGATTAATAAATATCATTGATTACCTTGCGCTTTATACTAATCAATCATTATGTCATTTTCATCACGTCACAGGTACAAGAGCAGAAGAGAAAAGAATAAATCTGTCGCTAAAAAATTTAGGATGATTTCAGTTTCTATTTTTTTGGTTGTTGTAATATTACTCTACAAAAACTTTGTAAGTATGTATGATTATTTCCTAACTTGGTTTTATTAAGTATTTTTTTTAGTATCTTTCGCATTATTTTTTTATATCCATAAACACTTTTACAGCAAATTTTATAATTCCCCCAATGATAGACATTAATAACTATATTGATCATACCTTATTACGACCGACAGCTACTACTGATGAGATAAAAAAACTATGCGAAGAAGCTATAGCTAATCAATTTAAAGCTGTATGTGTCGCTCCAATTCATATCGATACAGCAAAACAATCTATCGAAAAAAATAATGTTAACTTGTGTTCTGTAGTTGGTTTTCCATTTGGATACAATCATATAGGCACTAAGCTTGACGAAATAGCTAGAGCTATAGATTCTGGTGCCGATGAGTTAGATGTTGTCATCAATATAGGAGCAATAAAAAATGAGGATTGGAAGAAAGTAGAAAGTGAGATGGATAGTATAGCTACAGCGACAAAACTAAAAAAGAGTAAAATTTTAAAATTTATTCTAGAAACAGCT
>JAZGFO010000220.1:0-5353 GCA_036479655.1 Saprospiraceae bacterium | reverse complement strand
TGAATGGAGCAGATGTTGTATTACAAAAATTAGATCCTACGCATTATCCCTCTACAGGTACATTACCTATAAGTAGCTTTTTGGGACCTATGCTATTTGATGGATTAGGATTAGATATTGTAAGGTTTTTTGAAAGAGCAGGCTGGTGGTTACATTTTTTAACGATCTTGGTATTTATTAACTACTTACCAATTTCTAAACATTTACATATATTTCTTGCGTTTCCAAATGTGTGGTATTCAAAGTTAAACTCTAGAGGAGAAATGGATAACATGCCTGAGGTGATGAATGAAGTTAAAAGCATGATGGGCTTAGTTCCAGAACAAGAATTGGATGAAAATGCTGAATTACCTGAATTTGGAGCAAAAGATATTTTCGACCTTTCGTGGAAAAATATTTTGGATGCTTATACTTGTACTGAATGTGGTCGCTGCACAAGCGTCTGTCCTGCTAATATCACAGGTAAAAAACTATCGCCCAGAAAAATAATGATGGATATTCGTGATAGGGCAACAGAAATAGGCAAAAACCTTGACTCTGGAGGAATGAAGTATATGTCAGAAGTTTCTCAGAAATCAAATGAAGAGCTGAGTAAGAATAATTATGATGATGGAAAAACTTTGTTTGATTATACCTCAAAAGAAGAAATTCATGCATGTACTACTTGCAATGCTTGTGTAGAAGCTTGTCCAATAATGATTAATCCGTTAGAACCAATATTAAAACTGAGACGATATGAGATCCTTACAGAGTCTGCTGGACCATCTGACTGGATGCCAATGTTTACGAGTATTGAGAATAGTGGAGCTGTATGGCAAATACCGGACGCAAGAGACCAATGGGCTAAAGATATGTTAGAGAAAGACTAATGAGATTTATTGCTTTTATGTATTTTACTACATTATTAAAATAGAAAATAAAGATTTTATGAAAATACCTACAATGGCTGACAGGCATGCAGAAGGAAAAAAACCTGAAGTTTTATTTTGGGTTGGTTGTGCAGGATCTTTTGACGCTAGAGCTCAAAAAGTAACCAAAGCATTTGTGAAAATATTATCTTCTGCGGATATAAATTTTGCTATTTTAGGTAATGAAGAAAGTTGTACTGGAGATGCAGCACGAAGAGCAGGTAATGAATTTGTATTTCAAATGACAGCACTACAAAATATTGAAATACTTAATATGTATGAGGTGAAAGATATTGTTACGGCATGTCCACATTGCTTTAATACTATCAAAAATGAGTATCCGGCTCTTGGCGGGAATTATAATATTGTCCATCATACTCAATACCTTAATCAATTGCTACTTGATGGAAGATTGTCCATTAAAGGAGGAGGATTTAAGGGCAAAAAAGTAACTTATCATGACTCTTGTTATATGGGGCGTATTAATGGTATATATGAAGCTCCTAGAGCATTGATCTCAGCATTGGATATAGAACTTGTAGAAATGAAAAGATGCAAAACCAATGGACTATGTTGTGGTGCTGGAGGTGCACAGATGTTTAAAGAAAACGAACCGGGAGACAAAAGAATAAATATTGAAAGAGCCGAAGAAGCCATTAGTACAGGTGCAGATGTAGTAGCAGCCAATTGTCCATTCTGTATTACTATGATTACAGATGGAATGAAGGCTAAAGACAAACAAGACGATGTAATGGTATATGATCTTTCCGAATTAATTATTCAAGCAAATGAAGGGGAATGAAGATTGATGTTTCTGGTTTTAATCAATAATAAGGTGGTTTCATGGAATGATATTTGTAGTAAAATAGAACGTTTAAAGTAAGAGATTTGACACACTATTAAATTAATTTAATATTTTTCATTCTTTTCTTTTATCTTGTGTTTTCGAATATCGTTTAACAAATTAATTATACTAAATGAAAAAGTTATTAATATTATGTCTTGTAGCCATTAGTACGGTTACTTATTCTCAAAAAGAAATTGCCTGGTTTGATACAGGAATAAAAATAATGTATGGATCTTCATATATTGTTAATAATGCAGCTATAGATCATGACAAATTAGGCTATGATTTAAGCTTTGGTTCTTCCTTTGGTATTGGTGGTAAGTTTGGTATTAATAAGGGGTACAATGGATTGGCAATAGAACTTCTATATTCTCAAAACAGTCAAGAGTATGAATATTTAAATAGTAATATTACACCACAAATTGATTGGAACTCACTTGATTTATATCTTTTATTTAGAAATGCAAAAAACTTAGGATTTTTTGAAATTGGACCTAAATTTGGATTCTTAAAAGGTGTAGAACGTACTGGTGCTGATGGTGAAATATCAACGTTTGAAAATTTCAATAAAAAACAACTTTCTGCAGTACTTGGTTTCGGTGTGAATGTTATTGGTACTGATGGATCATTTAGTGGTCAGATCGGTTTAAGATTTGAATATGGATTCTCTGATCTAAATGGAGAAGAATCTGGTAGTGTAGAACCGTATCCTTTTGATAGTTCTGTATATGCAAATGGATATGAAAAATCTATCCCAGTATATGCAGGTCTAGTATTCGAATTAAATTGGGGCTTAGGATTTTATGGTATTGCTAAATGTGGAGCAAGAGCCAAATTCTTTTCGCTATAATCAAATAAATAATTATTGCTAAGCAATTAATAATAATTAAGCTAAGAATAAAAAAGTCTATGCTATCGAATAGTATAGACTTTTTTTTATGCCCCATAGTTATTAAAAATATATATTTAATAACCCATAAGGAAACCTGTAAATAATTAATTTCCTTAAGTAAACAGCGCCATTATATCATCTTGCGTAAGTTATTTTAGAAAGCTTTCTTCGACTTGGAAATTAATGTTTACATAGTGTATGTACTGGATAAATTACTTATAAAAATGGCAGTGCAAAAATGCACTGCCATATATTATTATTGATGCTTATAAGTCATATATTCATATACTTACTGCCATAATGATAAGTGCCCCTTGTCAAGGACTACATCATGACAATCTTTCCACTCTATATCTATCTCGTACTTGCTACGGTCAGCATTGGACTTACCCTCACAGTGACCTATCACACCACCCCAAGATAGCAATGTGCAATCTGTCCTTTCTTCCCAATCCAAACATCCTTTATGAAAACTACATTGGACATATTTAAATTTTACATTTTGCGATCCATCATCATTGTCAGACAATATAAAATCTACAAATTCACAACCAAATCCACTTCCAATATAACCATGATAACCTCCAAAACGAGCACTTATTCCATTGCCACCCCCAGAATATGGAAAGTGTAAAGTCATTAAACCTATTTTGTCAAAATCATCAAATAGACCAAAAGTTAAACAATTTTCACCTGTGAATTTTGCACGATACTTATTGTCTTTTTTAGGGAGACATTCTGGCTGATCCCAATCCAAAAACGCATAGTGAGTTTCTTCAGGACAATTGCATATGTCCGAAATATTTACATCACATATTGGCTTTGTTTCTTCTTCACCGCAAGACGATATCAATAAAACAATAAAGAAAAGTGTAAAAATACCATTTGAAATCTTAATCATTGGTTATGTATTTAAATGAGTGAATTGAATTACCATCAGTATAGGAAATGATGTAAATACCAGATGTTAATCCGTAGTTTTTATTAGTGATATTGTTTTTCAATACTTGTTCTGTAACATTTTCTGTCGAGGACATAAAATTATAAATATACAATAATTTTCCATCTATAGTGTATATCGAAATTCTACCTGACTGTGGCATGATGTTGCTGTCACTAATCCTTATTGATCTTGGATTGACCGGGACAGGACAAGATGCATGCTCTGGATTTACAGTAATTAGACCTACATTGCCATGTACGCCTCCATTGGCATTGAGACCATTAGGCCATGACGTAGGAAAACCACCTGTGATATATAGATCATTGCGTACCCGAGATCCAAAATCGATGCTACTAGCAAGACTACCTGCTCCTACAAGATAGGCACCTGCATACGGTGTACAACAATCAAACTCTTCGCCTGATGTAAGTCCAGGAGTAGATACAACGGATAAACCATAATCGCTACTTACGGCAGCTTCTGAGTACCACGAGCGCATACCTGCTGACTTCAAGACATAGTTGGATAGAAGACCAAATGTAAGTTGTTTGTTAGGATAAAGTTTAGTCCTAAAATTACCTTTAAAGCCTCCAGAAGTTGTCTTTTGAGTACAGTTTGCTGGCGAGAATTGAGGTGTAGTGAGAATATTAAAAATATTATCAAATAACCCGATATAACCAGAGGCGTTTGGGTTGACGATCACGACTATTGAAGAATCCACAACAGTCGAATCGATGGTATAAGAAAAACTATACATTGTGTCTGGTGGGATCACCAAAGTGTCAATACTTATCTGCGTAGTATCATACGAGTAAACATAATTTCCCCATTCATAGACAGCTCCAGTTTCATCTGTGATAAGACTAATGATAGAATGTCCCAAACTTCTCCAGTTTTCATTGTATGCAGGGTTGACTGAGATCGCACATTGAGCTGCCGCTCTTACATCTGATCCTCTGATAATTTGAATATTATTAACGTCTGTACCTTTGTCATCAGTTTCATAACAATATGCCAATGCCAAATCTTGTGCAGATGCATAAGACTTCTTATCCCCGGTACTACTATTTGTATAAGATTTGGTATATGCTTTAACTTCGTAGTTATAATTAAATGTAATGTCTTTTTCACACTCACAATCTTCAGAGAATTCTAACTCGTTGGTACAGAATAAATGGAATCTGATTATACCTTGATGGGTAGTATTGGTACCACTACTGCCGAGGCCTTCTGTGACAATGACAGAATCTAAAATTCCTTTTTGTTCCTTCCAGCCATCTGTATAGAGTGCATGCCACTTTGCAGCACCGAGCGCTCTGTGATATTGCCAAGTCTCACCACCACTACTCAATGGTGTTTTGATAGCTTGCGGTCCTATTTCTTTATATTTTTGTGTCCAATGATAGTGCTCTTTTTGAGTATTTCCCCCAGTAGGTAAATGTTCAGGTACAACAATCAGCTGAGAACATTTACAGTCCAATGGTGGTGGTGGTAGTGGTGGTAGTGGTAATAGGGCATCATCGCACAAGAAAAACTCTAATACAAAATCGATGTTATTGTTATTTTTAACATTTTTAAGCAAATCTACTACATTGGCACCATTTTGAGTAGTTTCCATATACTTAGTATTTCTAAGTTCATGACTTTGATAGAAATTTATTTTTTCAAAAATACTTACGGTCTCATCCTCTGACAGATGTTCACAGAGTGTTTTATTCATTCTGTGAAATTTTATCAATGACTTACCCAATGCTGGAGATATT
>JAZGFO010000219.1:0-2112 GCA_036479655.1 Saprospiraceae bacterium | reverse complement strand
TCTGATTCTAATTCGTATGATTTTGATGAGAACAATGAAATTGGATCAGTATAGTAAGTTACCCATCCACCAGGATATACTGTCCATAGGTGATTGTCAATACCAGAAAAGACAATGTGACCATAGTCTCCAGATATCACTTGGGATAAAGAAACTGCTTCATCACCAACTATTTTTCCGCGTTGAAAACCTTGATCTTGAGAACCCGCAAATATCCATTCATCTTGTTCAGGATGTGTTGCTACGCTATAATATTGACTTATATTAAGCGAATAAATGCCTATATTACTAAGATTTTTACCATAATCATAACTTTGACTAATACCACCATGATTGCAGACGATAGTAAATGGCTTATCTTCTGGATCTACAAATTCTTTAATATCCATTATATCTGCGTGGATTTTTTCTTGTACATTGTCATAGTATTCCCACCAATCACTTACTTTACTCCAGCTTGAGCCTTCGTCAATTGATCTGTATAATTCGATGTCGCCATATAATATTTTAGTGTGATCAGATGGTGAAACAAAAAATCCAACCGACCAAGGAGTAGATAATAAATCGGAACTATATTGCCATGTAAGACCATTATCATCAGAAATAAACAATTTGTTTTCATGGTTCCTAACATACATCCTAATATGGTCATCTACAAAAACTGCTGAAATGTTGGCTTTTGTATTATTTCCAAAACCGATATCCGAACCATCATTTATTATTTCAAATGTATTCGTTACATGATTCCATTTATACAATATTGTCAGATCCGTATTTATTTGTTCAATGGCTATAATATCATTTGTATTACCCACTCTTGCAATTTTTATATTGTCTCTATTTGCAGTGTCAAATATGGTGGATTTTTGCCATGTTGTACCATTGTCTTTTGAATAGTAAGTAGTAACATCTTTAATACTGTGACCTTTATGTAGAATCAGCATCATACCATTAATAACTTCTACAAAGTTAAATACTTGAGCACTTGCTGATGTTTCCATAATCTCACTTGCAAGCCATGAGTTACCTCCATCATCAGAATATACTGCTTGACCATTTAGTCCAGCTATATATCGTATGGTCCCTTGGTCATTATACCTCATTTCTACTAAATCAGACTTAAAATTGAAATCTTGATTGACAACTTCCCAATTAAAACCAGTTCTATCTCCTTTCCATAACGTACCACCAGCCGATCTGCCAAATAACATATCTTCTTCCATAAAATAGTTAATAGCCACCATCGAACCTGCTTGGTTATTACTACCTCTTTCTCTCCATATTCCTTCCAGTCTACCATTTGCAACTATTTCACCTTCTCTATCATTTGAGCTTTGAGAATAATTTGATCGCAATGCTCTTTTTGTTTTTGCTTGAGTAATTGCATTTTGAGTTTCAATAAATTTCCAATTTTGTTCTGGACCAGCACTATGCATCAAATCAAACCAAGCCTGTCGAACTTTAGACTTAGGCTGGTCTTCTGAGTCCATTTTTATTATAGTACCATCAGTAGGTACAGGTAAAATGGTGTGAGTATCTGGTTTGCAAACGATCGATAGCATACAGACAAATATCAACGTTAAAAGTAAATAGATCTTTTTCATGAAATATTATTTTTAGTTTTAATGTTATTCTTCTACGTAAATAGTAATATTTTACAATGAGTTAAGCTTTGTAAAGTTACATTTTTGCTTCATTATATTTAAATACTTTATTCCTTTTGTTCATAAATTGTCGTTTAAAAGCGTATAAAATATATAGTATCATCTATTATCATTATTTTTGAATAAAAACAACAATAAAACTTATCATTATCAGAAAATACATATGGGTATTATTGGGCTTCTCTACAATTGTGTTTAACTATTTGTTCACACGTTTTCCTGCTTTCTATGAAGTAGTATATTTTAATGGATTTTTCCAAATTTTCAGGGTACTGTATGATTATACTTTTGGCTTGGTTCCTTTCGCAATGTTATATGTACTAATTATTTTAGTTATTTATATGATTATACAATTCTCAAAGCATGTATTTCTTAAAGAGAAGAGCATATTTCAATATTTCAAGAAATTACTTTTTTCGATTAGCTCCTTTTTAGGAGGTTTTGTCTT
>JAZGFO010000218.1:0-5385 GCA_036479655.1 Saprospiraceae bacterium | reverse complement strand
ATCATGAATATTTTTGAACAACATCTCGCTGCTATCAATAATGCCATCCCAGAGATCACTGACATGGCCACTAATCTATCCAGAGATCATTTTGACCAATCATTTACCAATAAAGGATTTACCGATAAGGTACTCACTAAATGGAAACCAGTATTTAAAAAAGGAAAACAAAAAATCCAACCCCTTATGGAATATACATTTAAACAACTTATAACTTATGGAACAATCTAATACAAAAATACCAGTTACTTTTTGGATAATTTCTGGCATTGCATTATTTTGGAATAGCATGGGAGTATTTGCATTTATAAGTGATATGACTATGGGAGAAACTGACTTTGCTCAAATGTCAGAAGGCATGAAAGCATTATATGCTAATAATCCATTATGGATGAAAGCTATATACGGCATAGCTACAATAGGCGGACTCATCGCTTCAATTGGGCTATTACTGCGTAAAAAATGGGCTGCTCCTGCTTTTTTAATTTCTTTAATTGCTGCTGCTATTCAAATGGCAAGATCTGTATTTGCAACTAATGCTGTAGAAGTAATGGGTAACTCAGCAATAGCATTACCTACAATGATAATTATTATTGGTGCTTTTCTATGGTATTATGCAAAAAAAGGGATTATTAAAGGATGGTTGAAGTAATACGCTAATATTTACTTTGACATTTCTAATATTAATTTTTGAATCATTTCAACACCTTTGTTGAGCTGTTCTATTTCAATATATTCATTCGCTCTGTGCGCTTGAGCAATAGAACCTGGACCACATATAATAGTATCAAATCCACCGTTTGAAAACTGTCCAGCTTCTGCTGCATAGGCAACTGTTTCTGTTTTTGAGATTCCTGACAAGCGTTTTATAAGCGTTACAATATCAGATGATTCAACAGTATCTAATGGAGGTACGTTAGGATGATCTTCTACGGTAACAATCTCAAAATCAGGATATATTTTACGTAATATCGTTTCACGTTGTGCGCAATACATATCAAATTCTCTCCTTATTAATTGAATATCATCTTGAGGTATTACACGTACATCCCAATAAAAGGAAGCCGAATCTGCAATTATATTGGGTGCTATACCACCAAAAAACTGCCCGATATGAATGGTCGTATGGGGTGGAGTAAATCTCGTATCAAGACTACCCTCTTCTATAAAATTATTCATCTTGTTTTCTAACCATAATATAAGTCTTGCTGATTCATGAATTGCGCTTACCTCTTGACGTATTCTACTACTGTGACCTGCAGAACCATTTACTGAAGTTTTTAAAACACAAATACCTTTGTGCCCAACAATTGGTATCATCATTGAAGGCTCTCCAATAATGGCAAATTGTGGTTTTTCTATATAAGTATCTTTTATATGTTGGATTAATTCTGGAGCTGCGAGGCACCCTATTTCTTCATCATATGACAGTGCAAAATAAATTGGTTTTTTAAGCTTTGTATTTACCATATTAGGTAATTGAGATAAAAAACAAGCTAAATAACCTTTCATATCACATGCACCTCTTGCATATAATTTACCATCGTTTTTGTCAACTAATTCAAAAGGATCTGTATCCCAATTTTGCCCTTTAACAGGCACAACATCAGTATGACCAGAAAGTATCACTCCTCCATCTATTGCTGGACCAATACGGCAGTGAAGAGAAGATTTATTTCTTTCTACATTATACACCATAGTAGTGTTAACATTATAAGATTCAATGTATTCTTTTATCCAATTTATAATAGATAGATTAGACTCCCCACCTAACACTGAAAAAGAAACTAACTTAGCCAATACCTCTTTTGCTGACATATGCATAATATAAAATTTGTCTGTAACTATTTAAAAGGACTTCTAGCAACCCAATTGGTGACTGGGGTGAAAAATGACAACGACTTTTTCATCCCTAAGTTTATAATGCTATTAGTATGTTTTAGATACAAATGCATTTCTTTTGCTTCTGCCCCAATCGAACTTTTTATCTCCATAGCTGTACGTGATAATATTAATTTATGTGTTTTTAGTTCTATTGCATCATTGACTAAATCATAAAGCATATTGAGGTACAATTGGCATTCTTGATTACAAGAGGGGTCATATCCTAAAAAATGGGCATCTAATTCATTTCCATTAATAATATTAGTATAAAAACCAACCATCTTTTCCCCATCAAAATAGCCAATTACATTTATATTTTTTCCAAGTTGTTTTTTTAAGCTGTAAAAATAATTGGGAGGCAAGATAAATAAATTAAAACTTGCTTGATCTGCTACATTATTATAAAGCATTGAAATATCATCTTGATAGTGCTCAATCTCATCAAGTGTAAGCGCTCTACTTGATAATTTTTCTGCTTTTTTTCTTGCTCTTCTTACTCTTACTCTGTACTTAGATTTCATACTGCCAATATAATCATCAAATGAGGTCCATGTGGATCTAATATCCATAATCATATTAGGTTGGACATTAAACTGAGTAAAGCTCCATTCTTTAGCTGAATTTTCTTTTTTTGTGTAAAAATCTTTTATTAAAACTGCTTTAATAGATTTTCCTTGATGCTTTAGATAACGGACAACTTGCTCTGTAGATTCAGCAATAGTAATATACATAACATCTGGGGCAATATCTCTATCAAAACCGTAGCCATTCTCTCCAGTCAATGCCATATTACCACATACCAAAACATAAGATTTTAATGTTTTTGCTGCTAACTTTTTAAAAGTATGTTTTATCGATTGCCATATTCCAATAGGTTTGACAAGATCCAACCTTAGACTTAAATATAGATCAATCACTTTGTATTGATAATAAATAATGCCAATTACTCTATCATTATTCTTAACAATCACATAAATGAATGCTGTATTAGAAGGTGGAGTATCCTCTAATACTTGTAAAAAATGTTTTTGTAAAAAAAGATTATTTTGGCTAAACTTATCCCATTCTACAGGGACATCTACAACGCTGTCAAAGATAGAAATCGATTGATTATGCGTAGAAAGATTTAAAGGATTGATCGTTTTTATACTAGCCAAATTAAATATTTGAAATAAAATACAATAAATTTAGAATCGGAATAATTTAATACCATGATAGCAACAACTATATCAATAAAAAGATGCGAAAACAGATAATAATTATTTAATTGACATCAAAATGTCTTCAATCGTCAATTTAATATATGTTTCACGGCAAAATTTTCATTTTCCCAAGATTTCAATTTAATGTCATTCCCATGACGTCGACTAAGCATATATTGTTCAATGATCCACTTGACAGAGCTATATAGTGTCGCAAATTCATCAAAGTTTTTTACTCTAATAGATTTTAATTCTCTATCCGTAGGAATAGCAATTACATAAGTATTCAAAGTATCATGCTCCATCAATCTTAATGCCCCAATAGGTAAAACATTTAGTTTTTTTCCTTTTTCTAATCTATCACTCAACACTAAAAAATTAAACCCATTTACTGATGCTATATTCATAGGGAGTGGTAAAAAATCACTTTTGGGATCCCATCTATCACCAGCGCAGTGCTTCACAGAGACAGTAACGCCTCCTTTGTTGTTTATCATTACACTTTTAACTTCTACTTTATCCTTACAGGAAATCAAAGTAAAAACCAGTAAACCAATAATATATATATTCTTCATTATTAAAATATGTATCTTATCCAAAGGTACAAATAGATATTGACAAATTAAAAAATACCATTAATAATATAATAATTCATGTACAATTAAAAAAAGGCTGCCCCAAAATTGGAGCAACCTTATCAGAATCATTTTAGAAACATTAATTATTGTACTGACAAGAGGAATAACTTCCCACTATGCCAGTACTATTCTTTATAGCACTATTGTAGCACTATCATTTTTTTACTTGCGATATAGTTTTCTGCTTTCAACTGGTAATATAATATTCCAGAAGTAGCCCCTATTGAACGGATATCGATTGTCATTTCATTGTATCCTTTAGCAAAATCATTGCTTATTTTATACAATTCTTTACCTGCAATGTCGAAGATTGAAATAGTAGCAAATCCAGCTTCTTCAAGATCAAATCCTATTGAAGTCATTCCTTTGAATGGATTAGGACTATTTTGATATAATTGAGTAGCTACAATTTCGACTGATCTTGTTCCTACTTCTAATATTACTTCAGAAATATTCAATTGATCATCATAAGATTCAGATTTGAAATTTTTTGTATTCACATCAAGAATATTTGAAAGATTCCCATCAGCTATAGCAACAAAATTTAAATCAAAAAGTACGTCTTCGTTATTTAGTTTATGTGCTTTTGTGTCATTCCATGAGATAACTATTTGTCCATTATTTACATTTACATTAGTAATATCAACATTAAGCAAACCTGATTCGATACTTGAATATGTCATTACTTTATCATCATAATTAAACATCATTTGCATACCTACAGTATTCTTAACCTCATTGGCTAATACTTCTACATTTATAGCTTGTCCCTGGATAAATGTCTGATTTTCTACAAATAAAGCTTTAGCATCTGATCTTGTACTTGATTCATTTTTACCAACAAGATTGGTTGCGTTACCATTGACATCACCAACTTTGATTGCTGTAAAATTGATTTCTTTATCAATATACAATTCATTTAGGATCACTTTTTCAGGAAATCCAAATGGGTCTTCAGGAGTCTCTATCTCAAAAGTATTCGGGATAAATCTCCAAGAAGTATTATTATCAAAATCAGTTCTGATACCTAATATTACTTTACGCAATAATAACAAATCAGAAGAAGAAACCTTATCGTTACCATTGATATCCGCAGCAATAAGCTTATAAGGACTATCCAATGGAGCTAACTCTAAAATATGTCTTTGAATCATTACTAAATCCAATGTAGATACACCATTTAATGCATCATTGTTTTTGTAAGGTTCGATAACATATTCTCCATAAAAATCAACTTCATCAAATGCATAAGCTCCTACTTCTGTGGTCATATCAACATCCGCTTCTTGCATTTCCATGTCCATCAATTCAACTTCTATATCAAGTACACCTTCGTTTTTAGCGTTTACGATTGTACCTACTACACTTGCTTTACCACCATCAACATCTTGACAAGCATTACTTAATTGAGAATCTTGTAATTCTAAAATTACATCACAATATTCAGAATTACCATCCGTATCGATAACATACATTTGTAAAGAAATAGAAGCAGCTACACCATTAGGAATATGAGAACAATCAAAAAATAAATTTTGTTGAGTTCCAGCAGCATTAAATGAAAACACTAAATCTTCTTCTGCTGTACATCCATCTTCACTCTTAAGGTTAAAATCACTTGACCATATCTCAGCCATTCCATCTTAACCAAGAACCCATGT
>JAZGFO010000217.1:0-6374 GCA_036479655.1 Saprospiraceae bacterium | reverse complement strand
TTTTACTATCAATACATTATATTGGTTTTGGACAATGTGATGCACGTATATCAATTGTCCCCAACAATAATAGTTTCCAGTTTTCTGACATTTCGACGACTGATGCAGACGATTCAATAATTTCTCGTTTATGGACATTTGGAGATAACAGTACAAGTACACAGGCTAATATCACCCATCTATATACTTCACCAGGCACGTATTACCCTACGCTATCAATAGCTACCGCCAATGGGTGCAATGATAAAGATTCAGTAATTGTAGAAGTATGTGATCTTTCTGTGGATTACAATTTGGGGAATGTATGTAATAGTGAAGGTTATGTACCTCTTATACTAAGTATAATTGATGTGTTTAATGCTTTAGAATCTGTCAATGTATATCTTGATGATTTAATAGTCAGTGATACTGCAATAGGGATACCGCAAGGCAATCTCAATCTTAATCTAAGTGTACCAGGAGATGGCAATCAGCATTCAATAATAGTCGAATCTGGACTGACTGGTTTTTGCAGTGAGACCATTAATTTTTTTGTTGAAGATTGTAATGCAAGTTGTTTTTTAAGTAATTTTAATATAATAGACACTTATGGAGAGATTCACGAAATTGCAGTTTTGGATAGTCAATTTGTTCCAAGCAATAAAATAATAAAACTAGGTGAGTTAGTAAGATTCAAATGGTTAAGAGATGGCCATTCTACGACATCGTACGATACCATATCAACGGACAAATGGGATAGTGGGATTTTGGATTCGGGCGCTGTTTTAGAATTATCATTAAAGTTTCCTGGATTAAAAAAATATTATAGCACATCTGATGATAGCACTTTCTTTGGTAATATTATTGCCAATTGTCCACTAACTAATGGTAATATAGTACAATTAACATTTAATAATGCAGCCATAAAGCCAAATGGATTTCATATATCACTCGATGGTGTAATACTCAATGATTCTGTATATTATTATAGTATTGATGGTATTACAACGATTAACTACTTTTTACCCGGTGATGGTAAAAGTCATCAAATAGGGATAGTAGATATTGAAGACCCTACTTGCACGCAAAACGGTATTGTCAAATCTATCAATTGTCAAGGGGTGCTTGATTGTGCTACCAATATAAAAGCTGTAATTATAGAAAGGTGTAATCAAGATTCTATGGTCAATATTGCTGTATCAATTAGTGCACTTTCTCCGTTTCAAGATTCTGTTTATTTAATACTTGATGATACTATTAAATTGGATACTTTGCAATATATCAATTCAGCTACTTCAACTATTTTACAATTACCGGGAGATGGATTGGTACATACAATATCAGCTATTGATCTTACTGATAGTTTATGTAATGATCAAATTCAAATAAAGTTAGACGATTGTAGCGCTCCATGTAGCATCGAAGATTTAGAAATAGGAACAGGGTCAAACAACACTATCGTTTTGGCACTAACCAATATTGATATAAGTCTCAAAAATCTTATCATCGCTTCTGGAGACGATGTATTATGGCAATGGATCCAAGATAGCATAATAGGCATAAAATCTATCGACACACTAAGTCAAAACAGTTGGGACAGTGGATTGCTTACAAATGGTTCTATATATATATCACCAGTTCTTTCGGTAGGAGACCATCCTTATTATCTCTACAACAGCAACGGTGACATCCTTTATGAAGCAACAATAAGTGTAGTAGCTGCATGCGAGGAAAACCAAATTCCAGTTTTTTATCAGTTTGTAGATATTAATGGATCTTCGGAAGGCTATGATATTTATGTAGATAGTATAAAAATATCTGGACCATTTAGTTATGCTTTAGATGGTAACAATAAAGGTACATTCCAATTGGAAGGTGATGATCATGTCCATTCTATAGAAATTCGGGATTTAGGTAATAATGATTGTTATAGTTCGGGATTATTTAATGCTCCTTCTTGTGCTATTATTCCATGTGGAGGCATGATAAATTTTCAATTTCAAGATTCATGTTACAATGATAATACTATACAATATGTAGTAACAATTTTTCATCCAGACCCAACACCTCAAGGTTTTATTTTTAGAATAAATGGGGAAATATATAATCAACAAACTTATGAGTACGACAGTACAGGAAATAAGATTTTCAATGATTTTATTATCGCTGATAGCTCCTTATACACACTAACCTATATGGATTTGGCAGATAGTGATTGTAGAGATACTCTTATCTATCAATCACCATTGTGTCAAACAGACTGTCATATCAATCACATATCTACACACTTAATCAATGATCATTATCTAATCGACAATCCAGAAACTCCCGATTATTTAGTAGGATGCCAAGATAGCTTTGTATATGTGGCAATATCTTTTTATGAGCGATACAGTGATGCAGATGGATATAGATTCAAAATAGATGGTATGTTAACTGATACTATAAATAACTATAAAACTGATGATGGAATAAATACAGCAATAATAAAACTAAAAGGTGACAACGATCTCCATTTTATTGAAGTTATCGATGCTATTGATTCGACATGTGCGTTTACGACACTTATCAATGTCCCTCTTTGTTATTCGCCATGTAATATTACTATACAAGATATTGCAGTCGATAGTTGTACTAATCAAATCGCCTACTACCTTATAGAAATGGATACAACTTCCAATAGCCAACATTTCAATATTTACTATGATGGAGATTCAATTAATTTTAGTTTGGATTCAGTATTAAGGTTTAACGCTTTTGCAGATAGACTAATACATAATCTACTAATTGTTGACAATGAAGAACCTTTGTGTAGAGACTCAATATTATTTACAGCAGGTTATTGTCTTGATTGTAATATTGATATAGATGTTGTACAACAAGACTCTTGTATCATTGGTGACTCTATTGGATATTTGTTACAATTTAGTAATACTATTGATAGTCTAATAGTAACTATAGAAACTAGAGATAGTGTATTTGAGTACATTCCTATAGAAAATGAATTAAAATATTTTACTAGAATAAAAGGAGACAGTTCTTTACACACTATATACATTACATCAAGTGAAGACCAATTTTGTGTAGATACCGTATTATTACAAACCATAGATTGTACACCTATCATTTGTGATGTAGATTACATGTATAGCATTGATGGTCTTACAGCTACTTTTGATGACCTATCTACCACTTCAGAGCCCATAATAGATCAATCTTGGTTGATAAATGGTATTATTAATATCGGTAATCTTTCCAATTTCAACTTTACATTTGATAGTATTGGGCTATATGATATTTGTCATACTATTACATCAGATTCTTGTACATCTACTATATGCAAAGACATTTTGATTGGCGATCCTTGTGCACTTATAAAATCTAAATTTTCTGTAGTACAAAATAACGATGGTTTTCAATTTACAAATATGAGCGAGGGTGCAATAGATGAATATTTATATCAATTTGGTGATGGCATATTCTCAAATAGTATAAATCCATTCCATATATATCAAGAGTCAGGAGAATATACCGCTTGTCTTATTGTACGAAGAACAGAATTTGATTGTGAAGATAAATATTGTCAAGATATAAATATAGAAGTTGGTACAGATGATTTTAATAATGACTTATCCATTGTAATAGTGCCAAATCCAATACCCAACATGCAAGCAGATGTTTATATAAAACATAATGGTGCTATAAATCATAGCGACGTAGAAATTTCTATTTGTGATATTTCTGGGCAAGAAATATCTATTATCAATACAGAATCAGAGAGCAATAGTATAATGAGCATCAAAATAGAACCTACACCTAGCGGAATCTATTTTTTAAGAATGATTATTGATGGGCAAATAATAACCAAGAAGATTGTAAAATTATAAAACCAAAAGCTTAAAATAATAAGTATAAAAAAAGAGCTTGAAATAATATTTCAAGCTCTTTAATATTTAAACAAAAACCTTAATTGATTATTGTTTTATTATTTTTTGTACTTCTGTACCGTTTGCATAATTTAATGTAAACAAGTACATTCCTACTGGCAACTCACTGATATCAACATCAATAGAATTTGCACCTAAAGTTAATTCTACAGCTTTTTCCATCATCACTTTACCTGTAAAGTCAACAATAGATATTGAAGCGTTTCCTTTTTGTGTAGCAACTGATTGCATAGTTACTGCATTAGTAGCAGGATTAGGAGTAACAATTAAATTATTTGAACGTTGTTGTCTTGTAATGCTTATAACTTTAGACAATGCTGTGGATCCATCAAGATCTACTGCATTCAATCTATAATAAGTTGTTGCAAAAGGATTATTATCTTCGAGTCTGTAATTCACTTTTTCATGACTTATATTTTTTGCCTCTACTTGTCCAACTGCATTCCATAGGATGCCATCTATAGAAGACTGAACTTCGATATAATCGCTATTAACTTCAGAAGAAGTCGTCCAATAAATCATATTACTGTTAATTCTTGCTTTTGCACTAAAAGAAACAAGATGTATAGGTAATGCTGTTCCACTAGCTTCTATTGCATAAGTTGGCTCAGC
Source organism: Saprospiraceae bacterium (assembly GCA_036479655.1). GTDB lineage: Bacteria > Bacteroidota > Bacteroidia > Chitinophagales > Saprospiraceae > CAJXUU01. The sequence continues at coordinate 1,836 of JAZGFO010000217.1, read as the reverse complement.
ATTAATACCAAAAGTTCTTATATAATATACGCTCTCCGTTCTTGAAGAAGAACCTTTGCCATCTTTAAGTGTCGATGGTGGGATAGTGTAAGATAATGATGGAGTATTCCATTTATTAGTACAATCCACTAAATTGAAATTTTGGTCATATAAAAACAAACCAATAGTTCCCTCTTCATTCGGTGTAGGTGTATAAGGAATAGCTATTGTAACCACTCCTCCCATTATATCATCAGTAAGTATAGAATACCATAAATCATTACATACATCATTCCACCAATTTGGCACACAAGTATTTCCAGATCCATTGTCATCATTTGAATCAGGACTAACTTGATTATCATAAGGTGAAGTTATAGTAGAAGGTGTAGCTTCTGAAATCATTTCACCAGTATATGAAGTGATTTTATCTAAAAATTTGGCACCAGCTGGATCATCATTTTCTACTTTTTCTTCCAATGAAGCATTTATATCAAAACTGGCAATTGAACCAGCCCAGATATCATAAACTCTAACATAATACTGTATATTAGGCATAATATCAACTAAAATACTTGAATTATCATAAGCTACCCCACATGCTAACACCATTCCATTATTTGGATCTCCTTGATAGAGATCAATAACCGCGTTTGCAGTAGTATTATTTGCAGCAAAAGATAAAGCAACATTTGACTGTCCAGTAATTACAGAGTACCATACTTCTTTGCCTGCCCATTGTTCCATTTCATTTGGAGGAGGCATGAATCCCGACATATCACATGTTGACGGTGGAAAATCATCAGAATCAGCTGTTGCACCTGTCGAAGTTTCTCCAGATAAGGTGATTAATGTGCCTGCAGCGGTTCCTACATTTATTAAGTCAGTCGCATCACCCCAGTCATCATTTGCTGGCTGGGCAAAAGCAACAAAAGTAAGTGCCATAAATAAATTTAATAGTAAAATTTTTTTCATTATATAGTTTTTATTAATTGTTAGAAAAAGTGTTAATTGTTAGTATCGCAATTGTTATAAATGAGTATCTTGTATATACAAGGTGTTGAACAAATATATTAAACATTTGCACAAAAAACAAATAAATTAGCGTAACATATATAAATTATTAAATATAATGAAGTTTTAAAGACTATTATGGTCTTTTTTTGATTTTCATTTGCCGTTCGGGCGTGACGTAAGCTGATCCATTGAGTGCTGTAGATATATTGTATTTTAGTCTAAATATCATTTTTTAATAAATATGTTGGTTTTTTATTATTTTTTCCGCTCGCCGTTCGGGCGTCCATCTTTTTGTCTTGAAGTGTGTGTTGTTGTATCTTGCAGATAGCTTTATATTTTGTATTTTATTCTAAATATCATTTTTGATATATATTGATCTTTTTATTTTAATTTCCGCTCGCCGCTCGGGCGTTCATTCTTTTTGTCTTGAAGTGTGTGTTGTTGTATCTTGCAGATGGCTATTTGATGTATTTTGTTCTAAATATCATTTTTTAATAATATTTATTGATTTTTCTATTTTGATTTCCGCTCGCCGCTCGGGCGTTCATTCTTTTTGTCTTGAAACAAAAAAACGAACCAAAAAAAGTTCATGGCTTGTATAATTTCTTAACGTATATTTTTAATCAAATTGAGAAACATATTGAAACTCGCATTTAAGCTTTTTTATATTATTAGCTACTTCATTTCTCAAATAGATTCTTCCCTTAATTACATTTCGGTTTGCTCATACACCAATCTGTTTTTATCTCAATTTGATCAAAAATATACTAAAATTATAAATGCCGAGAAAAAGTGTAGTGATGTTTAATTTGATAGTGCAAAGTATATATAAGTCAACAC
>JAZGFO010000216.1:0-4484 GCA_036479655.1 Saprospiraceae bacterium | reverse complement strand
GTAAACGTGCCAATCTGAAATTCGCTTGCTATCCACCTAATTTTATAAATAACAATTGTGCAAATAATATCTTCATCACTAACGCAATCTGAAACATTACTGAATACCCGATAAGAGGTACTTTGTTTTTACTCATATCTGTAGCAAAGTCTAATATTGCAGGCTGATTAGATAGAAACCCTAATAAAAGAGAAAACGGTATTTTGAATAATTTATAGCCAATTATAATACTAAAAAAAGCTGCCAACATACTGAGGACAGTACCTCCGATAAAAACAATAATCCATTCATTTCCACCAAGCGATGATATTACTTTGTTGCCTGAGCTAAGACCTATTACAGCCAATAGAAAGATCAATCCCATTTGCCTTAATGTAACATTAGCACCATAGGGTAGTGTCCACACTATAGGACCTGTCCTTCTCAAAGCACCTAATATTAATCCCATAATTAGTGGACCTCCTGCCATTCCTAATTTAAATGAGGTGTCTCCAGGTAGTGATATCTCTATACTTCCTAGTATCAACCCTAAAGCTATACCCAATCCAAAAGAGAATAGATTTACTTGACTACTTTTGTAATAGGAGTCACCAAATAACTTGGACAATCCTTTGAGATCTTTTCTTCTTGCTACAAATCTTATTCTATCTCCCATTTCTAAAACAGTATCCGGCTTTGCCAACATATCTACATCTCCTCTTCTTATTCTTGTAATCACTGCACTAAAACTGGCTGTAAGGTTAAGTGAACTTATTGTTTTTGCTACTACGGCAGGATTACTTACAAAAATTCTTCTTACATCATACTCTTTTCTATCATAAGAAATATTATCAGCCGTTTCAATGCCCAAAATCGCAGTAGCTTTGTCCAAGTCATCATAACTACCTATTATTATTAATTCATCATCTAAGTGGACAATTGTATCCCAGTTGGCTAAAGTTGTCTCCAATCCACTGCTTATTCTACCAAATAAAATATTGACATTATTAAGTTTTTGTGAAATGTCTCTTAGTGTCATTCCATGCAAAGAATCACTTGTGATTTTTACGGCTCTACTCGATAGTTCTTCTTCTAATGGATAACTCTTTTTTAACTCTTCTTTTTCTTTTGCGTAGTCAATTTTAAAAACATGTTCCATGATTTTTAAAACAATCATGACCCCGATAACTCCCATTGGATAACTATATGTATAGCCTATCACAAGCGAGTCTTTAATTGATTGATGGTCTATTGCACCTCTTCGTTCTACAAGATCTATCACAGATGCTAAAGCTGGAGTGTTGGTAGTAGATCCGGAATATATTCCAGTGATACTTGCTGCATCTAATTTTAATACATAGTATATTGCTATAGCTATTAATGCAGATATCGACAACATGACTAACACAAAGCCGATGTCACGCAGACCATTTTTTTTAAAAGATTTGAAAAACGCTGGACCAGAGCTTAATCCTACTGAATACACAAAAAATATAAGTCCCAATTGGAATATTATTGGGGGCACATTAAAATCTTCATTTAGAGCACCGAATGCCAATCCTACAAATAATACTGCAGAAACACCTAAAGAATTACCTTTGATACGTACTTTCCCTACTAAGTAGCCAATTGCTGCAACAATAAAAAGCAATAACATAGGATTATTAGATAGTAATTGATCCATAATGATTTTATATAGAAAGTATAAAAATATTCAGTTACAAATGATTGAGTTTGTAAGTTTTACTTTCTTTTCATATCAAAATTTAGCCCAATTATATTTAGAGTAATCTTGTCACAATCAAAAGACTCTACATCAAACTCAGTTTCTAAAAAATTAGACCCTCCTTCAGCTCTCACTGAAAAAGTATTTTCATTTATTATTGTGTATGTTTTTTGATCTAATTTTACACCACCGATTTCTCCTCCAAGAAGTACATCATCAGGATCTGACAGTGCTCCTCCTTTAAGGAATTCTATTTCTCCATTATTATCTCCTAAACTTAGTTTCCATTCTCCAACAATAACTTCTTCAAGTGTTGTTAATTCACAGTCGCTACCACAAGAACTAAAAAAGACTATTGTGCTAAATGCTAAGAATAAAAATTTGAATTTGATTTTCATGATATTATATTTTTTTGATAATGTAAAGATATTTAAAATTGAGAGCGAAAACTATCTAATTTCATTTTTTTTCAATTCCCTTTTAATGGCAATAAAAAAAAGCGTATTGGAAGTGTCCAACACGCTTGTTAAAATTTTAAGCTTTATGTTTATTTATTCCTCATCGTCCTCAGCATATTTAGCTTGATATCCTTCAAAGTCAAATACTAAGCTAAATCTTAATGTGTTGTCCAATGGATTTCTTCTGTTATTAGTAGGTACTAAATAAGATAGATTTATACCAAAAATATTATATTGTACACCTAATCCAACAGTTAGAAATTGTCTGTCTCCTTTTTCAGGGTGCTCATAATAATAACCAGCTCTCACAGCAAATTGATTGTCATACCAATATTCAACACCTGTAGAAAATGCTATTTCTTTCGCTTCTTCACCAAATCCTCCTTGAGCATCACCAAATGAACCTAATACACCTGAAAATAAACTTTTTTCTCTGTAATCAGCTATCCCATTATTGTTCTTATCCCATTCTGTATTTAGTATTGACTCACCCTCTGGGTCTTCAGGGTTAACAATGTTTTTAGTTATCGGAGTAGGGACTAACAACTTATTAATTTCAAAATGAAATGACATAGAGTTGTACTTATCAAAATCCATTTTCAAACCAACACCCAAACCTAAATTTGCAGGTAGAAAATCTTGCACTTCAGCTATGTCAGTGTATGATACCTTAGATCCCAAATTTGTAATCGCAGCTCCATAAGTCCATTGGCTGTTATAACCACCAAGATTAGATTTTTTCTTGTATGTGAGACCTATATCAGCTGCAAAAGCACTCGCGCTATGAATCTCAACTGCATTGATAAATTGTCCAGAAGCTAAATTACTATATACATACTTAGTACTTAATGAAGCAGAAAAATTATCACCCAACAATCTAGCATAAGCTATATTGAATTCAAGCTCTCTCGGATTACCTAATCCAGTAATTACTCCTTGCGCATCAGTAAAAGTAATTTCACCAAGCGAAAAATACCTAAGTCCAAATCCAATAGTTTGTCTTTTGTCTAATTTTTTATACCCAGAAAAGTGTAATAAGAATACATCATTTAGATTCAATTCTCTTAACCAGGGAGTATAAGTCAATGCCAATGCTGTCGATTTTTCTGTAAATACAAGGTTAGATGCATTATAATGAATCGAATTCGGATCTGGTGATAGTGTGATACCTACATCACCCATTGCTCCTCCTCTAGCATCTGGAGCTATTCTTAAAAAAGGCATTGCAGTCAACAATGTATTTGGAATACAACTTCCATCAGGTCCAACGACACATCCTATAGTAGGATCAAATATTTGTGCGTTCGTAGTATTGGTTGTTCCAGCCATTAGTATCAATAGAAATATTGCTGCTTTTATAAGTTTTTTCATAAAATTATTGTTGCTATTATTATTAATATGATAGAATTTTTTAGTGTTTGTTTTTATTCTATTATATAGTGATAAATTAATTGTCTTGCAAAAGTAATTTTTTTTTGTTTAGACTCTAAAGTTTTATCAATTTTTCAAATTTACTTTCTCTGACTCTATTTAACTGTTTTGCTTCAACTTTTATTTTGTAAAAGTAAATTCCTTTTGATACTGGTTTTCCAGTTGCCAGTGATGTGTCCCATTTTAGTTCATTTATTGTAGGAGAATGTCCATATAATTGATGATGCAAGGATTCTATAAATCTTCCTTCATCAGAAAAAATATCAATTGTAATATCTAATTCATTTCCTACTAAGTCATGGTCAAAAGAAAAAACAGTGTAATTTGAAAATGGATTGGGATAATTGTAAACATTAGTAAGTGTACTTTCTTCATTTTCTTCAATTATAAATTCTATTTCTCCACTTGTACTATTATTAGATACATCCCATGCTTTTACTGACAGCGTATGACGACCTGGCAATAATCCTTTTAGTGGATAAATGACTTTTCCATGAGTATAATCATTCAATGCAGTTTCATAGAATCCATTTAGAATAATAGAATTTTTAGTATCTCCATCTATTACAGCTACTATATCATGTCCTATACTTGTGCCACTCACATTAATACCTATATCATCACTTAAGTCTACAAGTAATATAGGGTCTAAGTTTACAGTTTCTCCAGAAATAAAAGAAAGATTGTTTAGATATATTTTCATTGCAGGTCCTTCATTGTCATTAAAAATATTTTCAGAACTTCCACCAATAACTACATCATTGTAGTAGCCTGCTGCATCGAGGATGTCATTGTCATGCGCATAATATGATATCCTTCCTTTCCCAATGGTGTAATTAATATCTTTTGGTACTACAAAACTTATGTTGAATACTCCATTTACATCAGTT